>PWUP01000322.1 GCA_003562535.1 Gammaproteobacteria bacterium
CGAAGCCAGCCCGGAACCCGAGCCAGTCGCCGAAGCCAGCCCGGAACCCGAGCCAGTCGCCGAAGCCAGCCCGGAACCCGAGCCAGTCGCCGAAGCCAGCCCGGAATCCGAGCCAGTCGCCGAAACCAGCCCGGAACCCGAGAGCACAACGTCAGTTACTGCCGCAGTGCAAGCAGCGGCTATAGACAGCGATGCCGCTGCCTTAACCCCTGTACCAGTAACTACGGGCACTCTACTGGGGGAAGATTGGTTGCAACAGCAAAATCCCAACCATTTCACCATCCAGATCGCTGCTAGCAATGATCGACAAGCGTTACGTCAATACGCTGAAAGCCTGAACCTAGATACCGAATACGCCTGGTTTCGTAGCGTGCGCAATGGGCAAAACTGGTATTCATTAGTTGTGGGTCAATACCCCAGTTCCGCCAGAGCCCAAACCGCCGTTGCTAATTTGCCGACAAGAATCCGCCGTAATCAGCCTTGGATTCGCAACTTTGGCTCCATTCAAAGGGACATCAATAACGCCCAATAAGCCCGTCGGAACTGATCAGACGGGCTGTCGGGCACCTCCTGTGCCCGTCCTATACGGCATCAACAGGAGTCCAGTCATCAAGGCAAACGACTATTTCATATCTGGAAAACAGCACAAATGGCTATATAAGCGCTAACTCAAGCCCGAATCTTCCGGCGTCTGGTTGATAAACAAAAGTAAATCTGCCTCACCGCGAGTCAAACCGCAGGTCTCCATCAATTGCTCACGACTTGCCCCTCGCACAGCCAAGCGTATGGCGTGTTGATAAGGCCCCTGGTCGGGATCTCGCAGCAGCATTTGTTCTTGCTGCCCTGCAAGCATCTGCAGGCGCTGCGCCATTTCCGCTTGCTGCTGATCAACGGTTATTTCACTGGCACACAGTGCGCTCAGCGCCCCGCGCAAGGACAGCACAGTCATTTCTTGGTTGCTCAGACGCTGCTGCAATATCTTGACGCGAACTGCTGACCATAACGCAACCCCCAAAGCGGTAGCGGCCAGCAGTAACACGCTCACAGTAACCACTGCCATTATTGTGTAATCATGCATAGTCGTCTACATGCGAACCTGCAGCATCAGAAGAGGATTGATCCTGAAAACGATCCTTTTTTTGGGCTGGTTTACGTGGTGGCGGCTGCCGTTCATGGGGTTCGTCTTCGCGATCCGCGACATTGCGCTTAGGCCACGGTGGATGCACGGGTTGGATGGGTTCAAGTGGAGTAGCCATATCATACACCGAATTGCGGCATTAAGGCCGCCCCGCATAAGCATTGACTAAACCGGGTATATCGAGGATCAGAGCCACTCCACCATCACCGGTAATCGTAGCACCGGCAAAACCGGGTAAACCTTGCAAATAGGATCCCAGAGGCTTGATCACCACTTCCTCCTGGCCGATTAATCGATCTACCACAAAACCCACTCGCTGTTTACCGACGAACACGACCACCACCACATCACGGTTTTCGTTATCCGCAGGCGGGTCATCACCATCGGTGAGCCACCGGCGCAAATAGTAAAGCGGCAAAGCTTCATCACGCACCATCACCACTTCTTGATGATCGATATGATGAGTCCGTGAATGCTCTAAATTAAAAATCTCACTGATACTGGCTAATGGCAGGGCAAAACGCTGACTACCCAGCACAACCATTAATGTCGGTAAGATCGCCAAGGTCAACGGTACCTTAACCCCGAGGGTGCTGCCCTCGCCGTAAACTGAATCAATCTCTACCGTACCATTGAGCTGAGCAATACGCGTTTTGACCACATCCATCCCTACACCGCGCCCCGACACATCGGAAATCTCCGCTTTCGTGGTAAAACCTGGCATAAAGATCATATTTAACGCATTCTGATCGCTCATGCGGGCAGCGGCTTCTTCATCCATCAGCCCTTTTTCCACCGCTTTACGGCGTAATGTATCCGGATCCATGCCCTGGCCATCATCGGAGATGGTCAATAAAATATGGTCGCCTTCCTGCTCTGCGGCCAACACCACCTGACCCGCTCGCGGCTTGCCACGGCGCTCACGCTCATCGGGGTATTCGATACCGTGATCGACGGCATTGCGTACCAGATGAACTAATGGATCAGCGAGCGCTTCAACCTGATTTTTGTCCAAATCGGTATCTTCACCACGCAACTCAAGATTAATTTCTTTGTTCAGGCTACGGGCAAGATCGCGTACCACCCGTGGAAATCGGCCAAATATTTTCTTGACCGGTTGCATGCGGGTTTTCATGACAGAGGTTTGTAAATCAGAGGTCACTGCATCCAGATTACCTACCGCAGCACTGACTTCTTCATCATTAATCCGTGCATGTAACGTTGCTAGCCGATTACGCACTAAGACCAGCTCGCCCACTAAATTCATAATATCGTCAAGGCGTTTAGTATCAACCCGCACGGTGGCCTCAGCCACCGAGGCCGCCACAGCCGTCGCCGCTACAGGTCGAGCAGGTGGTGCCGCAGTCGGCGCTGGTTTCGCAAGCGTAACGGACTCAGGTGTCGCAGGCGGCGAGCCGAATTGAGTTTTAGGTGGTTGCCCCTGACCATGTAATTCGTCAAGCAGGCGCTCAAACTCATCATCGGTAATCAGATCACTGTCTTGTTCAGACAGGGTGGACTCAGTTTGAACCGAGGCCGCATGAAATGCTGCCGGCTGAGTCGGTGCGTCCGTGGGGTGATCTTGAGCACTGATGGCATCCAACAGCGCTTCAAATTCTGCTTCGGTAATCTCATCATCGCTGCCAGTTGCCGCAGACACAGCAGGTTCAGGGCTAACTGCCGGGGTGTCTTTAGGCGGTGAATCAGGTTGCGGTGCTGTGGCGGCAGTGGATGTGGGTTCATCGGGTGTAGCCAGCGACTCCAAGGTCGCTAATAAGCCTGCATCGGCCGGGCTAGGTTCCTGCCCGGAACGCA
This sequence comes from Gammaproteobacteria bacterium, assembly GCA_003562535.1. GTDB lineage: Bacteria > Pseudomonadota > Gammaproteobacteria > Competibacterales > Competibacteraceae > SKOM01. Next base: position 2,954 of record PWUP01000322.1, read on the forward strand.
TCTCATTAAACATATCCATCACGACATCCAAGACTTGCAGCACAGCATCCATCAGGGTGCCATCCACTTGCCTTTGGCCTTGGCGCAGCACATTGAACACATCTTCAGCGCGGTGACACACCGTCACCAGATTGTTGAGGTTAAGAAAACCCGCCCCCCCCTTGATGGTGTGAAAACCACGAAATACCGCATCAAGCTGCTGCCGATCTTGCGGGTTTTGTTCCAGTTCTACTAACTGCTCGCTCAACCCATCCAGTAGCTCACCGGCCTCGACCAAGAAATCCTGCAGAATTTCGTCACCAGTATCCAGGCTCACTTTTTGCCCCTATAGTTATTTTTAGGATTAAAAACCTAGGCTTGACAGCAAATCGTCAACATCATCCTGGCCACAGACCTCTTGACTAGCATCTGCTGTACCGGGCACCGAGGGTCCACTACCTGATGACAACTTCTGGTGCGGCTGTGAGTCCTGCTGCTCTTTGGATTTTTTCTGATCTGGGGTGGACAGCCGTTCTCCCGATAACCGGACTAAACCCACCAGATTATTTTCAACATCCTGAACCAAGGTAATAACCCGGCGGATCACCTGCCCGGTGAGATCCTGAAAATCTTGAGCCATCAGGACTTCTGACAAATTAGCACGAATCAGCTCAGCATCACCGGCACCCTGCTGTAAAAACTCACCCAGTTGCTGGCTGAACTCGCGAAATTCATCCAGCGACATATCTCGGGTTCGGAAACGTTGCCAGGCGTCAGCGAGTTCATGAGAACGCCGCGATAGGACTTCGGCAATGGGCAAGCTCTCTTCCACGGCGTTGAGTGTCCGGTGCGCTGCTTGCTCGGTCATCACCACCACGTAGTTTAGACGTTCTTTAGCATCAGGAATCTCGACTTGAGCAATTTCCGAGAGCCGCGAATCCATACGGAATACATTAAGCGCTTCATGCAGATCCCGGGTTAATTTACCGATTTCCTGAAACAGAATGCTATCGTGCATCCGCCCAAGCTCTTCAATCAAACCGTTAGCCAGGTCCTCATCGCCGGCCTCGATATGAGTCACCAGTTGGCGGGCCTTATCCAGTTGAGTCGAACGCATTTCCATTTCTTTCTTGTCTATTTCCAGGCTCTGCATTGGCATGACCGTTACCCTGCTGCGTTAATGCGTTCGAAGATCTTGTCGATCTTCTCCTTTAAAGTGTCCGCTGTAAACGGCTTGATGATATAGCTGTTGACACCCACTTGAGCCGCCTCAACAATTTGCTCACGTTTAGCTTCAGCTGTCACCATCAAAACTGGCAAGGTCTTGAGGTGCTCATCAGCACGCACGGCACGGAGTAAATCAAGACCCGTCATCGTCGGCATATTCCAATCTGTGATCAGAAAATCAAAATTACCATTTTTCAGCATGGGCAAAGCCGCGCTGCCGTCATCCGCCTCCGTGGTATTATTATAGCCAAGATCCCGCAGCAAGTTCTTGATAATACGGCGCATCGTAGAAAAATCATCCACGATGAGGATTTTCATATTTTTATCCACAAAAGTCTCCAAATTTTACCAAAAAAATTCAATAAAAATCAAAATTTTATCCATTCCGTCATGCGTGCTCGCAGACGCACTAGCGCCTGACCGTGAAGCTGACAAACCCGTGACTCACTGACGCCGAGAACAGCGCCAATTTCGCGCAAATTAAGTTCATCATCATAATACAGTGACATAACTAATTTTTCTCGCTCTGGCAAGCGCATAATCTGATCGATAAGAGCGTGCCTGAACGCTTCTTCTTGCACAGATTGCGCTGGATCGGATTCATCACCGGGCAGGCTATTTTCACCCTCAGAATCAGGTGCAAAAATCTCTTCAAAACTCAACACCCTGCGGCATACTGCGTCACTGACCATATGTTGGTAGTCATCCAGGCTGATCTGCAGCTCATCGGCAACTTCTTGGGCATGCGCCTCACGCCCTTGACGATTTTCCACCGTGCGGATGGCCTTACTCACCCGTCGGGCATTGCGATGTACAGAACGTGGTGTCCAATCAGAGCGGCGCACCTCGTCCAACATCGCACCACGGATGCGGATACCGGCATAGGTCTCAAAACTTGCCCCCTGGCTGGGGTCATATTGTTGCGCCGCCTCCAGCAGCCCCACGACTCCGGATTGAATCAGATCATCGACTTGCACATCAGCCGGCAAACGTCCGAGCAGATGATAGGCAATACGTTTGACCAACGGCACATGCTGGTCAACCAACCGATTGCGGTCAAGGCCCTTGCTGGTATACTCGCGGGTACTCATAGCTAACCCAAGAATGGTAATGACTCCTGAGACTCTTTGAAACCCGAACCAACGAGACGCTCAACAAAAAATTCGATACGCCCGCTGCTACCAGAAGGTAAAGGCCATTTAGCCGTTTTACGTGCCAATTCCTTGAAAGCGCGACCTGATGGACTGCTTGGATACAGAGCTGTCACCGCTTTTTGCCGCTGTACCGCCTTACGCAGGTATTCGTCGTGAGGTATAGCCCCGACGTAATCCAAACCGACATCCAGAAACCGATCACAGACGGCGGCTAATTTATGAAACAGCAAGCGTCCTTCATTAGCGCGGCGCACCATATTGGCTACGATGCGCATACGTCTGATACCATGATTCCGACTCAGCACTTTAATCAAGGCGTAAGCGTCGGTGATAGAAGCCGGTTCATCGCAGACCACGATCAAGACTTCCTGTACCGCCTGGCAAAAACTCAGTACACTGTCATGCATACCGGCTGCTGTATCTACCACCAGGCTATCAATAGGTCGATTCAACTCACTGAAAGCACGAATAATACCGACATGCTCTGCAGGGGCCAAATCGGCCATACGCGCTATACCCGAAGCGGCGGGCACAATGGTAATACCTGCCGGCCCTTGAACCAAAATATCTTCCAGACCCATACGCCCCAGCAATACCTGGGACAGGTTGTAGCGTGGCTGCAAGCCCAATAGCACATCGACATTGGCCAAACCCAAATCTGCGTCCATGAGCATCACCTGTCTGCCATCCTGAGCTAAAGCCACCGCAAGATTTACCGAAACGTTGGTTTTACCTACTCCCCCTTTACCACTAGCTACGGCAATCACTTGCACAGGAGGCAACACGGTATGGGGGTTGCCAACAACATGAGTGGGACTCTGCCCTAAAGTCGTCTGATTAAACGGATGCACTGTTTCGACTCCAGTTATTATGGGTCGGCTGAGAATCTACGTCTGTGGCAGATTTTGGAGTGTTGGTTTCACAGAGAGCAACTGCGTATTCAATCAAATGCTGTAGCCGTGCAGGCTGCAAATCATCCGACACCCGCGGTCCCTTGCTCACATACATTATGGGTAAAGTACCATGGTTTAAAGCCGATAACACCGGCCCTAAGCTAGTGGCTTCATCGACTTTAGTCAGCACCAATCCGGCTAAAGGCACATGAGCAAAGGCGCGGAATGTTTCCTGGAGCACGGATTGCTGAGTGTTGGCTGCGACCACCAGCAAAGTCCGTAAACTGGGTATGGCTGCCAAACCGGCCATCTCCTCAGCCAAACTCAAATCACGCTGACTCATGCCGGCAGTATCGACGAAGACCCGGGATTTACCCTCAAGTCCGACCAGAATATCTGCCAGTTCTTTGCCCGTCTGGGCAAGATACACCGGCACCCCAAGCAATTGTCCAAAGGTCTGTAACTGGCGATAAGCGCCAATACGATAAGTGTCCGTAGTCACCAATGCCAGAGAATGCTGTCCATGACGCTGCATATAGCGTGCAGCCAGTTTAACCACTGAGGTGGTTTTGCCTACACCACTGGGACCGACCAGCGCAATGACACCTTCGCCAGTCAACTGCGCCTCGGGTGCGACTGAAATACGCCGTGCCAAGAGTTGCAAGGCTTCACTCCACGCATAGTCTGGATTATCGATATGGCGCGTCTCAGTGGCAATCTCCCGTGCCAGCACCGAATCAATATCTAACTGCTGGAGCTGGTGGATCAATCGGGCACGATCCGGTTCACGCATCCGCAGGTCATTCCAAGCCAGGCTGGCCAATTGATCTTGCAGCATACCCCGTAAGCTTTCAATTTCACGTTGCATGGCCACCAAGACAGGATCCTGAGACCACACAACTTCCCGGTGCGCGCTAGACCGTTGAGTATGTGCAGGATTTGGGCGATCATAAACCGGCGCATGGGAGGACTCGGGTTCTATAAACGACTCATCAGACTGTGGCTCAGACCACTCGCGTGCCGGCTGGTGAGGAGATGTTTGTTCTAAAGATTCTAAACTTTTCTCCTGCCTATCATCCCAAGGCGAGCTGGCAGGCTCTGACTCCTCGGCCATCTCATCGACTAAATCCGGGTCATAGTCCATGGCCGAGACGATTTCGATTCCCCCTTCCACCCGCCGACTGGAAAGAATTACCGCATCCGGCCCTTGTTCCTCGCGAACCATCCGGATAGCTTGGCGCATATCCGGGGCAAAAAATCGTCTTATTTTCATGATTTTAGATAATAAACACCCGTCGATTCAATTTAAAGCCAACCTGCTACTTATGTTCCTCTCTCCCTACAGTCGCTACCACGCGGATACGCTTGCTATCTGGAATTTCCGTATAGGCCAGCACATGCAACCCCCTCACAGTGGATCGCAGCCAACGCGCTATCCAGGGACGGATGTCGGGAGACACCACCACTACGGCAGGTTCACCTGCCATTTC
>PWUP01000277.1 GCA_003562535.1 Gammaproteobacteria bacterium
GTGGCACTCACGGCGGAAAAATCAAACCGCAGGGTCAGATACTGACCTTTTTCAGCAGTCGGGTGGGCATGAATCCAGGTATTGGCAAACAGCTCATCGAAGCGCTCGACCCATTGGGCGTCGTAATAACACTCCATCACCGATTGCAGCAGGCTTTTACCAAACCGGCGCGGGCGGATCAAAAACAAGAACCGTCCCGCATCTTCCAGCAAGGGCAGGTAGTGGGTTTTATCAACGTAATATTCGTTGCCGGTACGGACTTTGATGTAATCGGCGACTCCGTAAGGAATCCGTTGGGGCGGTGAGGGCGTTTTCATGAGACAAACCTGTAGATGGTATGGCTAGGTTAATCAATAGCGCCACTGATTAATGCGCGGCTTGCCAATTCTCGCCACAACCGATGTCAACCCGCAATGGAACATGCAATTCGGCGACGGTGGTCATCGCGTCACGAATTAAGGCGGTTGCTGTCTCCACCTGTGAGTGGGCGACTTCAAAGACCAATTCATCGTGAACCTGCATCGTCATGCGGGCATCCAGACCGGTATCACGCAAGGTGTGATCGATACGGAGCATAGCGCGTTTGATTAAATCAGCAGCCGTGCCCTGCATCGGCGCATTGATGGCGGTGCGCTCGGCTGCTTGGCGACGCTGAGTGTTACGGGATTGGATATCCGGCAGATACAAACGGCGGCCAAACACGGTTTCCACATAGCCTTGCTCAGCCGCACGCGCTCGGGTCTGTTCCATATACTCACGCACCCCCGGATAACGACTGAAATAGCGCTCGATATAGGTTTGCGCTGCCGAGCGTTCAATGCCTAATTGCCGCGCCAGTCCAAAGGCCGACATGCCATACATTAAGCCAAAATTAATCGCCTTAGCCGCACGCCGTTGTTCAGCGCTGACCGCATCCAGAGATTGACCGAAGACCTCGGCGGCGGTGGCTTGATGAATGTCTTGATCGGCGGCAAAGGCGGCCAGCAAACCGGGGTCGGCAGATAAATGCGCCATGATGCGTAACTCGATCTGGGAATAATCGGCGGCTAACAAACGATACCCTTCAGCGGCAATAAAGGCTTGGCGAATACGCCGACCTTCGGTACTGCGAATCGGGATATTTTGCAGATTGGGATCAGAGGACGATAAACGCCCAGTGCTGGTGACGGCCTGATGGTAAGAGGTATGCACCCGTCCGGTGTGGGGGTTGACCAACTGCGGCAGCTTATCGGTGTAGGTGGATTTGAGCTTGCTCAGCGTTCGGTGTTCCAACACAATCTGGGGGAGTGGGTAGCCGCGTTCGGCCAGTTCCTGCAAGACATTCTCAGCAGTGGACGCCTGCCCTTTGGGGGTTTTCTTGATCGCTGGCAGACCTTGGCGTTCAAATAAAATGGTCTGTAATTGTTTGGGTGAATTGAGATTAAACGGTTCTCCCGCTTCATCATAGGCTCGCTGCTCCAGTTCCGATAAACGTTGAGCCAGTTCGCAACTGTGCTGGGCAAGACGCTCGCTGTCGATGCGTACCCCACAGCGTTCCATGCCCATTAACACCGGGATCAGTGGAATTTCCAGCTCGGTGTACAGGCGTTCCAGGGCGGGAACGGCTTGCAAGCGCGGCCAGAGGGTGTGATGCAGACGCAGGGTGATATCGGCGTCTTGGGCAGCATAGGGGCCAGCATGCTCGACAGCAATCTGGTCGAAACTCAGTTGCTTGGCGCCTTTGCCCGCGATGTCCTCATAGCGGGTGGTGGTGATACCGAGATGCTGAGCGGCCAGCGAATCTAAGTTATGGCGACTGGCGGTGGAATTGAGCACATACGAGGCCAACAGCGTGTCATGCTGAATACCGGCCAGTTGGATGCCATGATTGGCCAGAATATGGCTGTCGTATTTTAAATTGTGCCCCAGTTTCGGGCGCTGCGGGTCTTCAAGCAGGGGTTGCAGCCGCGCTAATACCTGGTCGCGGTCAAGTTGTTCGGGTACACCGGGATACTCATGCGCCAAGGGAATATACGCCGCCTGACCGGGCGCGACAGCGAATGACACACCCACCAGCCGTGCTTGGAGATAATCGAGGCGGTCGGTTTCGGTGTCCAGCACCAGCACAGATTGTTGTTCCAGACGTTGGAACCAAAGGTCGAATTCTGCTTGGTCGGTGATCACAGCGTAATCGACCGTCGGTGTGGGGGTCTGGGCCGGTTCGGGGGTGGAAGCTTGCGCTAACTCTTCCAGCCAGTTTCTAAACTCGAACTGGCGATATAAGGTGCTGAGCGTTGCACTATCCGGTGGACTGGGTTGCAGTTGGGTAGGCGTGACATCGAGTTGCAGCTCACAGTCGATGGCCGTGAGCTGCCGCGAGAGGGGCAGTTGATCGAGATGGTCACGCAAAGCAGCACCGACCTTACCCTTGAGGGTATCGGCCTGGGCGATGAGGGCATCGAGCGAACCGTATTGTTGCAACCAGCGGGCAGCGGTTTTTGGCCCCACGCCGGGAACGCCGGGAATATTGTCCGATGTATCGCCCATCAGGGCCAGATAATCGGCCATCGCTTCTGGCGGTACGCCAAATTTAGCCCGAACCCCATCGGCGTCCAAACGGGTGTTATTCATGGTGTCGAGCAATGTGATGCGCTCATCGACCAATTGAGCCAAATCCTTATCCCCGGTGATGATCAACACCTCCCAACCCATCTGGGCGGCTTGACGGGCGAGCGTGCCAATCACATCATCGGCCTCGACACCAGGCACACACAGCAGGGGCAGCCCCATAGCACGGATCGTCGTGTGCAGGGGCTGGATTTGTGCAGCGAGTTCTGGCGGCATACTGGGTCGGTTGGCCTTGTAGTCGGCAAACCGTTCAGCACGAAACGTCGGCCCTGGGGCATCAAACACCACCCCAAGATAATCACTCGGCTGCTCGCGCAGTAACTTGCGCAGCATCGTCAGCACCCCAAACAACACCCCGGTCGGTTGACCGTGGCGGTTGTTCAACGCCGGCAGGGCGTGATAGGCGCGGAACAGATACGAGGACGCATCAACCAGTAGTAAACGGCTAGCAGCCATCGATCACTGTTTCGACCGACGGGGCGGACGTGACGGCTGCTGCGAGTGATCCGCTCTATGGGCGCGCCGTGCTGGCGCAGGGGGTGAGGCATCGACAGGTGCGATACGCAGTTGCTTTTGGCAGACCCAGACTTTTTGCAGATGTTGCAAGCTGGCTGCGGGTAAATTGTCGGGTAAATCCACCGTGCTGTAATCGTCATAAAGCTGGATCTGGCCAATTTGCCGACTGTTGAGATTGATCTCATTGGCAATAGCCCCGACGATATTTTTCGGCATTACCCCATCATTACGACCGACTTCAATCCGATAACGGCACAAACCCGCTTCGGGAGGCCGTTGAACACGGCGTTGATTTTTAGGACGGTGTTCACGAACTTCTCTTGGTGGTGGAGCTGCAAAGGTGGGTTCGGGTTCATCACCGGCGAACAGCGGGCGATCCTTCTGCGCCATATAGGTGAGGGCTGCCGCTGCATCGATAGGATCAATATCTTGATCTTGTAAAAAATCGTTCAGCAGCTCCCGATAAGGACTGAGCGTGTCGCCGTCTAGGGTTTCTTCCAGCACTTCGCGCAGGTTTTCCAGAAAACGGGCACTGCGCCGATCAGCAATCGCGCTCAGCGTGGGCACCGGCATCGGGGTCATGGCTTGGCGCGTGGTTTGTTCGATGACGCGCAACATGCGCCGTTCGCGTGGCAAAGCAAACAAAATCGCAATGCCTTTACGCCCAGCGCGGCCGGTGCGGCCAATGCGGTGGACATAGGCTTCGACATCGGTGGGGATGTCGTAATTGACCACATGGCTGATGCGCTCTACATCCAGCCCACGGGCAGCGACATCAGTAGCAACGACAATATCCAACTGACCGTTACGCAGCCGTTCCACGGTGCGCTCACGCAAGGGCTGAGCAATATCGCCATTCAAAGCGGCGCTGGCAAAACCACGGGCTTCGAGCTTTTCGGCCAGTTCCACCGTAGCAGTTTTGGTGCGCACAAACACCAGCATGGCGTCGAATTCCTCATGCTCCAGCACCCGAGTCAGTGCATCGAGCTTGTGCACCGTATTGACCAGCAGATAACGCTGTTCAATGGCCGTCGCTGTGGTCGTGCGCGAGGCGATTTTGATTTCAACCGGATCGCGCATGTGTTGCAGCGCGACCCGTTTAATCGCTGCGGGCAAGGTGGCTGAGAACAAAGCCATTTGTTTTTCAGCCGGGGTGTGCTGCAGAATCTCTTCCACATCGTCGATAAAGCCCATACGCAGCATCTCATCGGCTTCATCAAGCACCACAGCGATGAGATGATCGAGTTGTAGAGTGCCGCGACTCAAGTGATCGAGAATCCGCCCTGGGGTGCCGACTACGGCATGAACCCCTCGGCGCAGTGAACGCAGTTGCGTGACCATACCCTGACCGCCATAAATCGGCAGAATGTGAAACTCAGGGAGAAAGCGCGCATAGGTTTGCATGGCTTCCGCAACTTGCAGCGCCAATTCCCGTGTTGGGGTGAGAACCAACAACTGCGGTTTGGGCTGTTGTATATCAATTTTGCTCAGTAAAGGTAGGGCGAAAGCAGCGGTTTTACCGGTACCCGTCTGAGCCTGACCGAGCAAATCACGACCGGCCAGCAGGGGTGGAATGGCTTCAGCTTGAATGGGCGACGGGGTTTCATAACCCGCTCCATCGACCGCTTGCATAATGGTGGAAGGCAGTCCAAACGCCTCAAAATGATCAATAGTAGAAGACGACATCAGCAGTATTCGGTTAATCAGTCACAATAGAAGATACCGATTCTACTCGCCTGCTAGGATTTACGCATCACTCATCGCGGTCAACGGGCGGATCAATCGGTGGTGGCCCGACTTTTTTTTGTGCCATGATCTGTGCGACCAGATGGGCAATCCCGACCATAAAGGCTAGTGGTGCCACTAGGGCTAGAATCGGCCAACCAGCGATAATCAGCAACACCCCCAGCGGTGAGAATTGAATCAGCCAAGCGGCGATGGCGACAATAAACCAGCGCCCAGCAAACGTGGCGCAGTGATCACGACACCAGACAGTGCGCCGGTAACGGTGTTCTGGGCTATCACCCGGCATTTGCCGCAGATGCCAAGGCGCAAAAAAATAGCCCAGTACAGTCTGGAGCACGGAGGTATGGTGGGTACTGGGCTTAGGCATAGGAATTATACTGAGCGCGTTAGGCTTGTTTTCCTCTGAACAAGGATTGTGCCACATAAACCAAAATGGATAAGCCGCCCGCCCCCAATAGGGCAACACCGAGCAATACAATCACATCAACCGGCCCGCCCAGATCACTGAACTGGGAATTGGTGATGTGCAACACAAACAATACGGCGATAATTGCGCCAAAGGGCATGGACAACTGCGCCAGTAAAAATTTACGCATCGACATCGCCCGATCACGGATCAGCACATAGAGGTAGGCCGCAGTAATTACAACGGCCACGGCAACCAATAACCACCATAGTGCGACACCAAACATTTCTTCAAACACTGCAATAAAGGTACTGATTTTAAACTCTTCCATTACCGTCTCTCCAACTAGGCTCGACCGCGCAACATGGCGTTATAGGTCGCTTTAAGCGCAACTTCTTTCATCAACCATGAAATCCACAGTTCTTCCAAGGGGGCGACAAGACCGGGGAAACTGCGGACAAGATTATCGTGGTAATCAAACTCAATCAGCATGGCCCGACCTACGCGAGTGATCAGCGGGCATGAGGTATAACCGTTAAAAGTCCGGGTACCTTCTCTACCCCCCAGTTCGCTGACTAAGTGGTCTTCGACGACGGGCAGATGCCATTTCACCGATGCGGCCGTTTTGCCTTTGGGCACACCGTTGATATCACCAATCCCAAACACATTGGGGTAGCGTTTATGGCGCAGAGTCGCCATATCCACTTCGATCCAGCCTTGGTCAGTCCAGCGGTCAGCCCAAGACAGGCCACTGTCGCGGATCACCTGCGGCGCCCGCTGTGGCGGTACTACATTGGTGAAATCATACTCCAGCGTGACATCACCCTCTGGGGTAGCAAACGTCGCGATGCGGGCGCTGGTGTCAATCGCTTTGAGCACATGATGACGCCTGACATCCACCTCTTGGCGGCGCATAATCAGCTCCAGTTTCTCCGTGACAATCGGCACCGAAAACAGCGCCTGACCGGGGGTGGTATACACCACTTCTGAGGCATCACGGGTGCCTTTGCGCCGCAGATGATCATCGGTTAGGAAGGTGTATTTGATCGGCGCTCCGGCGCATTTCATATCGGTAGTCGGACGCATGAACACGGCTCGCCCACCACGGCTGGCAAAATCGTCTAAGGCTCGCCACGTCGTAGCGGCATACTCAGGCCCGGCATACACCGCACCTAGTCCATTCTGCCCAACCTGATCGAGGCTAAAGCCGTCAATAGCGTCCCAATCGAGCACCAATCCGGTGGCAACAATCAGATAATCATACTCTAGCCGCGTGCCGCCCGTGGTGGTCACACGCTGGGCATCGGGATCGACTTCAGCCGCGTATTCATTGATGTAGTTTATGCCACTTGGCAACCACTGTTCAGTGCTGGAAATCGAATAGCCGGCGGGTTTCAAACCGGCGGCGATCAGCGTAAAGCCCGGCTGATACCAATGCTGGGGACGGCCATCGACAATCGTAATGTGCGCCCCTTGCAAACGGTCAACTAGGCGGTTAGCGATGGACGCCCCCCCCGCACCAGCTCCTAGAATAACGATTTTGGCAGAGGTTTGGGTTTTAGCAGCCTGTACTGGAGTGCTGCCGGTACCAGCGGCCAGCGCTAAGCCGCTGCCTGCCGCCATGCCGAGAAAGGCGCGGCGCGAGGTGGGAAGATGGGAAAAATTCATGTGTGTAACTCCTCCAGCAAATGCACCAGTGGGTCGTTGTGTTAATGCCCCCCTAGTCAACTCGTGGACTTGTGTTCGCAAGCTCGCACGCGGGTAGCGACCAGGTAACGATTTAGTGTTGCTATTATAGCATTTTGAAAATAAGCAAACCATTAGGCTCAAACATCATCAACCCCATTCCGCTGTCGCACTGAGCGCCACTTGACCATCCGGCCCTTGAGCCTCCAGTTTAACCTGATCCCCTTCAGGCTGACCGAGCAGACGGAAGGGGGCGAGATCAAACAGCGGGGCGCGACCCCGGAAGCTAAACCCAATAATCGGTCGTGGGCTGGATTGGCGCACCAGATTTAATAACAGCATGGCGGTGAGTGGTCCATGCACCACCAGCCCCGGATAACCCTCGGCGTTCAGTGCATACGGGCGATCATAGTGAATGCGATGGGCGTTAAACGTCAGCGCCGAAAACCGAAATAATAAGCGCGGATCGGGGGTCACGGTGCGCGACCACGCGCCCTCAGGCACCGGCGGCCAGTCGCTAGGCGTCGGTGCCGGTACGGCCAGCCCTGGCTCGCGGTACACAATATCCTGTTGTTCTTCGATACACAATTCGCCGTCCTGCATTAAGCGGTAAGCCACGGTGACAAACGCCAGATGCCCGCTGCGCCCGGATTTAAGCACAATATCGCGGATCTCACCCAAGCGTTGTGCCGGTTGCCCAATGCGTAAGGGTTGATGGA
>PWUP01000034.1 GCA_003562535.1 Gammaproteobacteria bacterium
ACAAAATTGGCACTGAAGAAATGGCGGTCAGTTTCTGACACAGATCCAGCCCATTACCGTCCGGCAGATGCACATCCAGCAGAATTAGGGTAATGGGCTAAGCATGGAACAGGGCTTCTCCTTCAGCCAGATTGCCTGCCCGCAGGGTCTGCAATCCTGCGCTGCGCAACAGGTGCTCTAAGATAAGCACGGTGGTCAAATCGTCATCGACGATCAATACCAGCGGTACTCGGGGTTCAGTGCGTTGATGTTTCATGAGAGAGGGGTCATGTCAATCGATCAGCTTGAGTTGGCGCATATCGTTCAGTAATTTAGCTTTATGGATGGGTTTAGCCAGATAGCCATCACACAGATTGCCATAGGCGGCATGCACGTTTTTAATATCACCCAACGCCGTGATCATCATAATTTTTGCCCCTTGGGTGGAAATCACCCCTTGGGATTCTTCATGAGCGCGAATTTGGCGCAGCGCATCCTGACCGTCCAATTCAGGCATCATGATGTCTAGGCAGATCAAGTCATAAGGCTCACCCGCTTCGCGAGCTGTTGTGGCCGCGACTACGGCCTCTTTGCCGTTCACTGCAATATGGCAGATGCCATAGTCTTTGAGGATTTCCTGCAGCAGCAGGCGGCTGGTGAAGTCGTCTTCGACAATGAGTATTTTCATAATGCGCTCTGTTCTGCTATAGCCTGTTGTAAGTGTTGAAATGTGGTGTCTAAGTGCTGACCGTGAGCGCGCATGGTGTCGAGATCATCCGCCCGACCTGCGGTTTCCATGGCTAAGGCCAAAGCGTGCAGGGCTTCAGCACCCACATTAGCAGCGGCTCCTTTAATCGTATGCGCTTGGCGGGTCGCTTGGGGCACATCGCCGGCTTGCAAAGCGTTGTGCAATGTAGCGATCTGTTGCGGCATATCGTTGAGAAACCCTTGCAAAATAATCTCAGCAACCGCTGTATCGCCCATTAAGCGCTCCAGTAGATCAGCATGATTAAAGTTCGGTGTCGGGTCGGTGCTGGTTGCGGCTGGGGAGGGTTGCGACATCGTGACGCCCTCGTGAGGTTGATGGGTTAACCAAGTGCGCAATTTATCGGCTATGCGCTGCGGTGAAATGGGTTTAGACAGGTAGTCGTTCATGCCCGCCGCCAGACATTTTTCCTGATCTCCCTTCAGGGCATGAGCCGTCATGGCGATGATCGGGATGTTTTGATTATGCACTCCGCACACGGCATGGCGAATCTGTCGGGTGGCAGCCAATCCGTCCATCTCGGGCATTTGCACATCCATTAAAATCAAATCATAAGGCAACATATTTAGGGCGGCCAGCACCTCACGGCCATTGGCCACAGCATCCGCGCTAACACCGAGTTTTTTGAGTATGCCCAGCGCCACCTGTTGGTTGGTGATATGGTCTTCAGCGACTAAAACCCGCGCTTTATATGCCGAGAAATTAGGCAAAGTGGCAGGAGTGACGGCTGGCGGTTGGGGGGTGGATGGGGGTTTAGAACGGTTGTGGGCGCTATGCTGACTGAGCTTCGATTTGCTAAAACATACGGTGAACCAAAAGGTTGATCCCTGACCCTCAACACTGTCCACGCCAATATCGCCGTCCATCAGAGTCACCAATTCTTTGCAAATGGCCAAGCCCAGTCCTGTGCCGCCAAATTGACGGGTGTTGGACTCATCCACTTGGGAGAACTTGGTAAACAGCTTGTCAATGCCCTGCTCGGGAATGCCGATGCCGGTATCGTTGACACGAAACTGCAAAGCTACGCGACTCGTGGCCTGCGGCTGTTGTTCAGCCAGGGTGACTCGGACGGCTACCTGACCTTGCGGGGTCAGTACGCTGTCTTTTGGGGTGAATTTGATGGCATTGCTCACTAGATTGGTGAGAATTTGCCGCAAACGTCCGGGATCACCGCGGAGCTGATTGGGCACCTCAGCCGCCACTGTGCAGCTAAAGTCCAAGCCCTTAGCGTCGGCAGACGGGCGCAGGCTATCGGTGACCTCGTCGAGCAGATGCAGTAAATCAAACTCCAAGATTTCCAGCTCGGTTTTCCCAGCCTCAATTTTGGAAAAATCTAGAATATTATTGATTAACGTCAGCAGTGCCTCACCGCTAGAGCGGATAATGTCGGCATAACGACGTTGATTTTCTGATAAATCCGTATCAAGCAGCAACCCAGTCATACCAATAACGCCGTTTAGTGGGGTGCGAATTTCATGGCTCATATTGGCTAGAAATTGGCTTTTGGCCTGATTGGCTTGCTCCGCTTTAGCCACGGCTCGATCCAGTTCGAGATTTTTGTGTTCGAGGTGTTGTTCGGCCAGTTTGCGGTCGGTGATGTCTTCAAAGGCCACCCCAATATGCTGGTCAGGCAAGGGAAAGGCTTTAACCGCAAAGTAGCGGTTCATACTCTGTTGGTCAGTATCGAAAGTCTGTGCCTGACCGCTGCGGATGATCTCGGCGTAGCGTTGCGGAATCTGTACAGCGCGCAACGTCGGAAAATTCTCATCGAGCGTTTTGCCCACCACATCGTGCGCCCTGATGCCGGTGATGAGTTCACTGGCTGGGTTGGCATAACGCAGACGTAAACTGCGGTCATCGTTACAGTCTTCAAGGTGAAAGATATACAGTCCAAGCTGAATATTTTCCACAATATTATGGGATTGTTTCAACTGTGCTTTCAGTTGTTCATAATAGCTCTTTTCTGAAGTCACAGAATCGACAGAGCGGTTGCCGGTGGGTGTTTGAGCATGCATGAGGTGTCCAGCACTGCGAGTATTGAGTTTAATTATGGTGCATTATGTGAGTCTTGAACAGGTACGGCAACCGTGGCCTTTATTACTCGGTATAATAACGCTTGGGATCGCCATTATAAGGGGTATGCTATGCGCACTCTACATTGCAGTTTCTTCAAGCTATCCATAGTGCTACTGGCTGGAGGCATAATACTGAGCGGTTGTAGCGAACCGTCCGCCCCTTTGCCGGTGACTATCGCCGAGCCAGGGCCGATACCGGCGACAGCCCAGCGCCCTGGTGATCCCGACGCGGGCTATACCACTCTGGTCAACCGCGGCTACGTCAGTTGCGGCATCCCGTACTCAGCGTTTCGCGCCAGCAGCGGTGATGTACCCGTACTGCATCCCCTGCCCGGTCGCCAAGGGCGCAATGCCGAATTGCCCCACACCCTGAACGCCACCACCAATGCCGATGGAGTCGAGCTGGTGGTCAGCAATTGCCTGAGCTGCCATGCTGCCAAATTCGACGGCGAGCTGGTCATCGGTTTAGGTAACGCCTTTATGGATTTCACCGAGGATGCGGCTATCGGGGCAGAACTGATTGGCGCTTGGGTCGAAGACGGACCAGAAGCGACCGCTTGGGCGAAATGGGCGGATCGCATCGGTGCCATCGCGCCGTATATGCGCACCGACACCGTTGGTGTTAATCCCGCGCCTAATCTCACTCTGGCCTTAATGGCGCATCGTGACCCGGAAACCCTGGCTTGGTACAACGAGCCGCAGATGGAACCACCGCCTACCGATCCCCTGCCGACCAAAGTGCCGCCGTGGTGGCGGATGCAGCATAAACACGCCATGTTTTACAACGCTATGGGGCGCGGTGATCACACCCGTTACATGATGATGAAAGCGCTGGTGTGTACTGATGATCTCGATGAGGCGAGGGAAATCGCCGCTTGGTTTGACGATGTCCGCGCCTATATTGCCCGTCTGCCGCCCCCGGCCTATCCTTACCCCATTGATCATGACCTGGCCGAACAAGGTCGGGAGGTCTTCGAACGAACCTGTAGCGACTGCCACGGCACCTATGGCGCAGCACGTCACTATCCCAATGAACTGGTTGCCCTAGACAAAATCGGCACCGATCCGGCCTACGCCCAACAGGCGGTTGAGGCTGAGCGCTTTGCCCGCTGGTTTAATCAATCGTTTTACGGCCAAGGGGCTGAGGCGCGTCCCGGCCTGGGTTACGTCGCCCCGCCGCTGGACGGGGTATGGGCGACCGCCCCGTATTTACATAATGCTTCCGTGCCCAGTATTGCCGTATTGCTCAATAGCCCCCAGCGCCCGACCTATTGGCGCTGGACGGCTGAGCGCCGTTATGATCCAGAAACCTTGGGCTGGACGTATGAGCGTTTGGATGCCGGCCAACAGGCGGCTGATGGTCCCGAGGAGGCACGGCAGATTTACGACACCACTCGTTATGGTTATGGTAATCAGGGTCACACCGCCGGCGATAAACTCAGCGAGGACGAACGCCGTGCGGTGCTCGAATATTTGAAAACGCTTTGACATTCTCCCTGATCTCAAGGTATCTCGTTCCCACGCTCCTGCGTGGGAATGCATACGGAGCTCACTCATGGGCAGAAGCCGTTTACAACGCTGACGGTAGTGCATTGGATTCCAGAGGATGCCATGTGTGCGATTACGCTGCCGCTAATCGCACCTACGCGGGCTTAACTTAATGGCAGTGATGAAAAAACCCCGTACTCACTACGATAATCTTCAAGTGGCCGAGACGGCCAGCCCGGAAGTGATCCGTAGGGCGTATAAAGTCTTATCCCAACGCTGGCATCCGGATAAAAATCCTCAGCAGCGCGACAAGGCGGAGCGCATCTGCATCATGCTCAATGAAGCCTATGCCGTGCTCTCCGATCCGGTGCGTCGGGCTAAACATGACCGCTGGATTACCCTGCAACGCGCCGCTGCCGCCAAACAGGCCGAACACCAGCGCCAAGCCGCGCAGGAATTAGCGCGTGTGGCTAAGCGTTACAGCACAATCGGCCAATCGGGAGCCGAAGCGGCTTCTCCTAAGTCGGCTAAGCCGGTAAAGCCTGCTAAGATTATCAATCTAGAACATAAGCTTCCCCCACTGCGTGCAGCCACTACCACTCGCTCACGATCATCGGCACAGCGCCAACGCCAGTTGCTTACCCTGATGTTGGGTGCGGGGTTAATCGCGCTGCTGTATTTTTGGCCGGCCGTGGATCCGTATTACTCACCACCGCCCACTGAGCCAGTGGTAAACCCAGAGGATGCACTGGCCACCTTACCGTCTCTAGCCGATGACCCACCCCAACCGTCGGATCAGGATGACCCGTTTTCCGATGATCCGTTGCCCATTATTGTTGAATCATTAACAACGACTGCACCGCCATTAATTGCCGAGCGCTACCGAGTGTACGGTGCTGCTGAAGACCGGATCGAAGATACCCAGACGGGTTTGTACTGGATGCGCTGTAGTGTCGGTCAGGAGTGGGACGGTGAGACCTGTGTGGGTAATGCGCAGTTATACACCTGGGAGCAAGCGTGGCAATTGGCCGCTGAGCGGCCCACTAAGCGCCTACCCCACATTGAAGAACTGCGCACACTGGTGTACTGCTCCAGCGGCTATCCCACAGTATTCAATACCGGCCATAATGTCGCCTGCTCTGGGGATTATCAGCGTCCCACCGTCGTGAGTGACGCTTTCCCCAATACTCCAGCCGCCGCGTTTTGGGCTTCACCGTTTAGCGGTGACAGCGAACGCGCATGGTTTACGTTTTTCTACAGTGGGCATTCCAGCACTGGGGCAAAAACCAGCCATTTTCGGGTGCGTTTTGTGTATGAAAAAGAATGGGTAAACTATTCTGACTATTAACGCTAACGGGTGCTGAATGGACTTTATTTTTATGCTAACCCGTGATGATCGCACTTTAAGCGACGGTCTGGCGGTTGTTGATGCCGTCGCTTCTCTGGGTTTGCCGCACATCGGGTTTAAGGACACCGGCGTCGATCATGCAACGCTGCGCCTGCTTAACCAACGCATTCGCGCCAGCGGGGCACGCAGCTATCTGGAAATCGTCAGCACTGAACGCTCTGCGGCGCTGGATTCCGCTCGGTTAGCGGTGGACATCGGCGTGGATGGTGTGCTCGGCGGGACATGGGTACCAGAAACCTTGGCCTTATTAGCCGATCGTCGTATGGCGTATTATCCCTTTCCCGGCCTACCGCTAGGGCATCCGACGGTATTGCGTGGCTCTCCCCAACGCATCATGAGCGATTGCCAGCGCTTCATCGCTCAAGGATGTGCCGGTGTGGATTTACTGGCCTATCGGGCGGTTGAGGCCGCACCGCTGGACTTAGTCCGGCAGGCTCGCCAGGCTTTAGGCCACCACGGACGGCTGATTTGCGCCGGTGGCATTGACTCCATTGAGCGGATTCAGGCGTTGCACACCGCAGGCTGTGACGCCTTTACCGTTGGGTCAGCGGTCTTCAGCGGTGCGTTTTGCCGCGGTACTTTGCAAGATCAACTGACGACGGTGCTCGCGGCTGTAGATGGTGGGGTGGGCACGGCGCGCCCACCCTAGTGTGCCCAGAATGGGCTAATTTGATGACTGCGATTCAGTTGCTCAACTATGTCTTGGGCAGAGTCACTCCGGTTTGCCCCATGTATTTACCGCTGCGTTCCTTATAAGACGTTGTGCAGATTTCATCCGCACCGAGGAACAGCACCTGGGCTACTCCCTCATTAGCATAAATGCGAGCCGGTAGCGGTGTCGTATTAGAGAACTCCAGCGTCACATGCCCCTCCCATTCCGGCTCCAGAGGCGTAACATTCACAATAATGCCGCAATTGCTGACAAAAACACCCGCCGCTAGCGCGAAATTGCCCGCCTCGGGTACGGTTAGGCAGTACACATCATGATCACCGGGGATTTCACATATACTGACTACTTTGTGATTGCGCAATCCTTTATTTTGGCCACGAAATGCTGCTATTGCTTCAGGAAAACGTCGAAAAACGGAACGGTCGCATTTTAAAAGTCGTGCGGCTCCACGAATAGAACCTGTTTCCTCAAGAGCGGCTCGTACTGTTGTTTCTGTTATTTCTTCGCGCAGATTAATCTTTCTTGCCAGTTCAGCCTGCCGGTTTCTTCGCTCACCAGTGTCTTGAGACCATGTTTGGCGTGATATTTCACTACTGAGTTGTCGTGCCACTGGATCAGAGTAATAGCGAAGCATTGCATCACGCTGTTGTTGACGCCGTGCAGGGTTCCAATTTATTTGATGTTTGCGGCACAATGCCATACGAGCTTGCGCATAACTTTGGTCATGCCAAAAACGGTTGGCTCGTTGACGTTGAACATCACTCAAGTGTTCTAGCCAGCCCGGCTCATCACGCAGTCGTTGGAAAGCCTGGCGAATTGAGAGACTATGCTCATCTGGGTCAAAATCTTCGCTGTAGTTTTTCCAGTTATGCAGACGGATGTGTTCCCTAGCGTTCATTCGCTCTATATTCCATGGCATATTATTAAGCCGATTCATATCTTTGTGGTGTCTATGGCTGTTGGGCATGTCCTCATATAGGCCGTTGCGCAAGTTCCATTCGTCTGCTAATCGATGCGTTGGGTAGAGATGACCATTCAATGGCTGATAAACAACCTCATAACCTCTTGCTAATTGCCGATATAATGGCATCAAAGCATCCGCTGGCCGCAATTCATACGCTTGTCGGCGGCGTCCATCACGCAGAATAAACTCATGATCTGGCGTACAGTGGATCACCTCGCCATGATCCAGGGTAACGGCCAGCAGCGCGTCCCGGCCAATAAAACGCGGCGCTTCCAGCAAAGAGACCATCACTCGCCCGAACTCGCCGAGGCTATAAC
>PWUP01000331.1 GCA_003562535.1 Gammaproteobacteria bacterium
ACGCCACCATGTCCTGAATTTCAGAAATTTTAGAACCAATATCCTGAATCAACAACATATTCGTCCGTGGATCAGCGGTAATCTGACCGCGATCCGACAGCAAACGCTCTTCAATTAAACTGCTCAAATCACCCGCCTGCGCATAATTCACCTGAATCGAAGCCGTGCGTAACGGCTCCAATTCCTCACGAGCACGCTCAGCTTCCAGAATTAACCGCTCCCGTGCGGTGACTTCCTCAGTGGGTGCTATGAAAATCACATTACCGCTTTGGCGTTTAGTCAAACCTTTAGTATCTAAAATAATATCCAGCGCCTGATCCCACGGCACATTCTGCAACCGCAAGGTCAAATTACCGGTCACGGTATCACTGACCACCACATTCAACCCCGTGAAATCCGCCAAAATCTGCAACACCGCCCGAACTTCAATATCCTGAAAATTCAGCGACAACAACTCACCCGTGTACACCCGCTCACCCGGCGCAGGCTCCGGCTCTTCAACAATCGGCGTCACCTCAACGGTATAAAACCCATCGGCCTGATACGCCAAAAACTCCGCATTGCCAATCCGCTCGATGACCATCCGAGCGCCGGCATCACGGTTAAACACATCCACTTGAGTTACCGGCGTAGCAAAATCGGTCACGTCCAAACGCCGCTCCTGACCCCGAGCAACGCGCACATTACGAAAATCCACCACCACCTCATTACCCTGCTCGCGCACATCGACCACCGTGCTCGGATCGGGCAAGGCAATGCGAATCATACCCTCGCCCCGCGACCCTCGGCGGAAATCAATATCACCGAGTTGCTGGCGAGTCGGCGCCCTAGACTCCGCCGGGCTGGCCGTTGGCACCGTGGCGACACTAGGGCGACCTGAATCCAAAGTCACCAAAACCACATTACCCTGAGTACGCACCGTATGCGGCACCAAACGCGCCAGACTGATCGAAGCGCGGGTGCGGTCTTGACCCTCTAACACGGTCACCTGCTGCGCCACACCCCGATCAATCGCTTGGCGAGAAATCGTCAAACCGCTGCGAACCCCGGCAAAATCCAACACAATCCGCGCCGGATCATTGACGGTAAAACTCGACGGGTCGGCGACCGACTCCGACAACTCAAAGCGCAACTGCACTTGGCCGCCGGGTAACTCGCCAATATTCAACGACTGCAATACCGGTTGCGCCAAAGCTGGCGTGATGCTGAACAACACAGCGCCTACCACGGCCAAACCGTACCGGACTGCACCAGCAGCCCACCGCTCGGTCACCGCCATCATGGTCATGTTTTATCTCCCATAGTCTTTTCAGCCACCTGCCTATTCAGCCAGTGGTAATCGATTGTCTCGTTCACGCCAGCCACCATTTGGATCTTGAACTATTTCAACAATTTCTACCGCTTGCTCTGAGACGGCGTAGATTTCACCGTAATTGCGGCCAATAAAATTCCCTTCCCGCACCCGGTGCACCACCCCATCCGGCGCCCTGATCAAAGCCCAGAGGTCATTCGTCGCAAAATCACGAAACGAGCCCACCATGCGCAAGCCATCCAAGGAATAATTTTCCAATTCCTCACGAGGCCGGTCAAAATCGGGGATGACGCCGGAAATAAACAAAGGATCAGTCTGTTGGGGCTGCTCCTGACGGGTCATGGCGTCCACCACAAACCGAGCGTAGGCAAAAGGATCTCTGAGCACCCCAGCCTCATACGGATAAGGCCGATACGGCTCAATCTCCGGCAATGGCTCTAAGGGCTGACCTTGCGCCGTGCGTTTGACCTGGTCAATATAGCGTTGCAAATCTTGGGTATCTTGATCCGCACACGCGCTCAACCCGAGGATGCTGATCGACACCACCAACCCAGACCGACACCAATGGCACCCTAGCTGCATCATTCTAGCTCCAAATAGCGGTAAGTCTGCAAGGTCGCCGAGATATTCAAGGTGCGCGGCCCGGCATTAAACTGCCCATCACCCCCTACCGGACTCAGCTCGGCATTTTCGAGGGTAACAATCCGCTCCATCCCAGCAATGCTGCTGATAAACTGACCAAATTGATGATACGTGCCGGTCGCTCGGATGGAAATCGGCACGGCAGCAAAAAATTCTTGGCGCCGCTCTGATTCAGGACGGAATAACTGGAAAACCAACCCGTTGAGCCGCCCAAGATTGGATACTTCCTCCAACAAATCCGGCATTTCCGTACCCGTAGGCAACTGTTGAATTAAATCGTCGAGCATGGCTTCTAACTGGGCTAAACGCTCACGGTATGCGTCAATGTTGGCAACGACTCGTTGTTTTTGTTGAAACTCACTGCGCAGACTGGTCTCTTGGCGCTGCTTGGATTCCAGTTCGTCCAATAAATTACTGATATGGAAATACCACCCGGCAAAACTGACGGCGACAATAATCACAATCACCGCGCCAATTTTAGCGGGTAAGGGCCATGTCCCGAGGTTATTAAAATCAAGATCGTTTAAATCGGATAACGTCATAATAGGCTGTCCGCTGGCTAGGGGCGCGCGCCGCCGTGCTGGCTCACGGTCAGCTCGAAATTACTCACCGGTACGTTGTCGCCCACCCGCTGATTTTGCACCACACGCAACGTTGGGTCATTAAATACTGGCGATTGGCGCAATTCGCGCATGAAATCGGAAACCGTATGATTGAACCGAGCATTACCGCGCAGGGTAAAATTATTATCGCGCATTTGCAACGACAGTACATACACATCGGCAGGCACTAAGCGCACCAAAGTATCTAAAGCCACCACTTTATCAGGGCGGCTTTGCTGCAAACCGCGAATCGACTCCAAACGCGACAGCAAACGCACCTCAGCGCGTTCCATATCGCGAATTTCCCGCTCTACCCGTGCAATTTGAGTGATTTCATTACGCAACATCTGATTACGGGCTTCTTGGTGATTGATCAAGGCCGTAACGTAAAAATGCCCCGCGCCAATCATGGCCACCGCGAACAAGGCCGCTGCGACTAATACGCCACGAAACTGGCGCTCCTGAGCAGCCCGCCGTTCCTCGCGCCAAGGGGTGAGATTAATCCGTGTCATCGGTCAAGACTCCTCATGGCTAAACCACAGGCGACAGCGTATAAGGACGCGTCACGCATCAGACCGTGGCGGTTCACCCGTTTCGCCGTGGCGAAAGTGCTAAAGGGATTACACACCGTGGCCGGCACGCCGATACGCGCCGACAGCGTCCGCTCCAAGCCTTCAATCATGCCACCGCCCCCCACCAGCACAATGCCATCCACGGAATTATAATTCCCTGATGAATAATAAAATTGCAGAGCGTTACTGAGCTGTTCGGCAACCGACTGGCGAAACGGCTCCAAAACACTAGGCTCATAGTCTGATGGCAAATCACTGGTGCGCTGAGCGAGTTTCGCTTGATCACGCGACAGCTCATAGGTATCGGCAATCGCTTGAGTCAGCATTGAGCACCCGATCGGTTGATCGCGGGTGAACATGACCCGCTCGCCTTGAAACACATACAGACTCGATGTGTACGCGCCCACATCCACTACAGCCGTCCGTATCGTATTCAGACGGCTGATATTGTCATCGTCCATGTCATCGCCACTGAAATACAGCTCACTGGCTAATAACCGAAAGGTGTTTTCCAGCGAATAGGTTTCCACGTCAACAATCAGGCATTTTAAACCGGCTTCTTCCAGCACCTCACGGCGCAAATCAACCAACTCGCGCCGAGCGGCCACAATCATCACGTCTTGGGAATCACGACTGCCACGCGAGGCACCGCGTGGCTCGAAATCCAGATAAATATCGTCTATGGGGAAAGGAATATATTGGGCGGCGTCAATTTGAATGGCGTCTTCTATCTCAGTTTCGCCGTATTCGATCGGCATAGTGAGGGTGCGCATGATCACCCCAGCGGTTGGCATCGCCACCGCCGCCTTGCGCAACCGAGTGCCCGACGTTTTCACCGCCTGCTTGAGTGCTGTGGCGACCTGATCAATATCATTGAGTTTGAAATCTTCAAAAATGCCTTCAGGCAACGATTCAATGGCACAGGCTTCGACCTGTAGTCGTTTACCTTTACGACTGACTTCCATCACCTTCACCGCTGATGGACTGATATCAACCCCCAAAAAACGCTCTTTGGTTTTGAACACCGCACCTTACCTAAGATTGCCCAGAAAAGTGATCGCTAGATGCTATAGTACTTAATCTATCATCCCCCGTCAGTGTCTAGCTGTGTTTACTTTTAACAACAGTATTGCGTTTTCGCAAGTGTTAGCGACTATTTTTGAGCGGGCTGTCGGGCACGTCCTGTGCCCGACCTACACGGTTCACTTTTAACAACAAAGAGCAGTAGGTCGGGCATAAGCGCAGCGTTGCCCGACATCATAGGCTGTTCTCGGCACGCGCCCAAGGTTCGAAAATCTCCCGCGCCATCGCCAACCCCTTAGCACTCAACCATAATAACCCGTCATCGCGGCGGATTAAACCCCGATCTAAACCGCGCAAAATCACCGCCTGAGCGCGCTGCTCAGGCCAGCCGAGATGCTCAATCAAGGCTTGCGTGGTATTTTCCACACCCCTTTGCGGGCTGTCTTGATGGCTGAACACATGCGCCACCAAGGCCATGCAGTCATTATCCAGACGCTGCTCACGCCGCCGTAGCCATTGCGCCACCAGCCCCTGCTGTGGAGCCAACAACAGCGCCAGGGTAAAAAATACCCCGGTCATGGAAGCCATCATACCACCGATGGACACATCCCAGTACACCGCCAGCACATAGCCGGATACACAAGACAGCACCGCCAACGCCACAGCAATCAGCAGCATGTGATCCAGACGGCGGGTGAGTAAAAAGGCACTGGCTGGGGGTACGATGACAAAGGCGATGAATAAAATCGCCCCGACGGCATCAAACGAAGCCACAGCGGTGACACTGGTCAGGGTCAACAGGGCGTAAAACAACAGCCCGGGCGCAAACCCCAACGCGGCGGCCAGACCGGGATCAAATACTGCCAGCTTGAGTTCTTTCCACAATAACAGCACAAACGCCAGATTCACCACCAGCACCACCGACAGGGTGAGCAGCGCCACCGGCACCCGCACTCCGCCCAAGGTCACAGTGTGTAACCAGACAAAAGCAATCTCGCCCAGCAACACGGTATCGACATCGATGTGCACATTGCGGGCATACAGGCTGATTAAAATCACCCCGGCAGCAAACAGCGCGGGGAACACCAAACCAATGGCGGCATCCATTTTCACCAGCCGCGAACGCGCCAAGGCTTCTGACAGCACCACCGTGAGCACCCCGGCCAGCGCCGCGCCGATGACCTGCACCGGGCCGGCCACTTGGCGGGTCAGCAGCCAGACGACAATAATGCCAAACACAATGGAATGACTGATGGCATCGGTGAGCATGGCACTGCCGCGCAGGACGAGAAACGTGCCCAGAAGGGCCGCCGAAACCCCGACCAGCACCCCGGTCAGCAGAATCATGGCGGGAATATTATCGAAAAACGCGGCGATCATCGGTGATCCTCACGCTGCAAGCGGCGCAATACCGCTTCGGCCTCGGCGTGACCGGCGGGGGTTAACTCCCAATGCGGGGTAGTCTCGGGCGCATGCGCCACCGGACGAATCAAACCTTGAGCGTGCAGTTTCGACAGGGCGCGGCGAGTCGGTACATGATGCAGGGCGTCTAACATGCCCTGCCCTGCTGAATAGGCCGGATCATCATGCGCCAGACTGATGGCGTGAACACTCAACAGCACCCGCTGCGCTTGCAGACCCTGCTGTTGTCGCCAGGCGAACCACCACTGCCAGAGCAGACCCCGACCCGGAGCCAGTAAAATCGACACCAAGACCAAGGCGCTGGCCACCAGCACCACCACCGGGCCGGTGGACAACCCCCGCGCTGTGGCGCTGATCAGCGCCCCACCGACCCCGGCTACGACTCCGAAAACCGCCGATAACAGCACCATGCCGCCAAGACTGGTCACCCATTGCCGCGCCGCCGCTGCCGGGGCAATCAGCATAGCGACCATTAATACCACACCGACCAACTGCAAACCCACGACAATGGCCAGAGCCACCATGACGGTCAGCAACACGTCCAATACCCCCACGCGCAAGCCCAAGGTGTAGGCATAATCGGGGTCAAAAGTCACCAGTTTGAATTCTTTCCATAAGGCCGTCACCAAAGCCAAGGCAACCAACGTCACCCCGCCCATAATCCATAAATCACTGCGTAAAATCGCCGCCGCTTGTCCGAACAGAAATGTAGCCAAATCCAGGCGGGCCGCCCCACCCTGCCCTTGAATCAGGGTCAGTAACACCACGCCGACGGCAAAAAACACGCTGAGCACAATCCCCAAAGCGGCATCGGTTTTCAAGCGGGTATGGCGGACAATGACCAGCACCAGCACCGCAGCCAAGGCACCGGACACAAAAGCCCCGAATAAAATACTGCCCATATCGCGGGTGCCGGCGATGAGAAAGCCCAGACATACCCCCGGCAATGCGGCATGGCTGAGGGTGTCGCCCAGCAGGCTTTGCTGGCGCAAGACGGCAAACGCCCCCAAAGTGCCGCTGACAATGCCGAGAATCGCCGCTCCCAAGGCTACGGTTTGGACAATACTGCTGTTCAGTAACTCGATCAATCCGCTCATGGCCGCCCGTTCATAACTGCGCCTCGCTGGGCGGCAGCTCCAAAGGGGTTTCAATCAAGGCCAATTGCCCACCGTAGGTTTTGCGCAGATTATCCGCCGTGTAGGTGCTGGCGACCGACCCTTGAGCGATAATCCGCACATTCAGCATGACCAGCCAGTCGAAATACCGCTGTACCGTGGTGAGATCGTGGTGCACCACAATCACGGTTTTACCCGCATCGCGCAAGCGGTGCAGCAGTTCGATGATGGTGCGTTCGGTGGTGGCGTCCACCCCAGCCATCGGTTCGTCGAGAAAATACAAATCGGCATCCTGCACCAGCGCCCGAGCGATGAACACCCGTTGCTGCTGACCGCCAGACAACTGGCTGATTTGCCGTGCGGCATAGTCCTGCATCCCCACCTGCTCCAGCGCCGCCAAGGCTTGCGCCTGATGGGCACGCCCAGGACGGAGTAACCAGCCGATGCGCCCATACAATCCCATGGTGACCACATCCAGCGCCGTAGTGGGAAAATCCCAATCGACACTGCTGCGCTGAGGCACATAACCAATCCGCCGCCGCACCGCCTTGACCGGATAGCCAAACATGCGGATATGCCCGGCGACGGGTCGCACCAGACCAAGCACGGTTTTGATCAGCGTGGATTTACCCGAGCCGTTGGGGCCGACAATGGCGGCCATTACCCCCGGCGGGATGTTGACATCGATGTCCCATAACGCCGGGGTGGCGTGGTAAGTCACCGTTAAATCTTCAATATGCAGAGCGTATTGAGGTTCATGCAGGGTGTGTTCAGACATAGTATTGAGCAGGTATTAGACGCTGTCTATTATGCGAGTATTAGCACAAGGATAAAAGTAGCCCCCATCATCCACCACGTCATTCCGCCAGGGATTGGCGGAATCCAGTGCCAAGGACGGCTGCCTGTGAGTCAGTAGCGGCATCAGGGTCACATTCGACCCCCGTGCTCAGCCCACCCTTCACCTCCCTGTGACTGG
>PWUP01000213.1 GCA_003562535.1 Gammaproteobacteria bacterium
CCTCTCTTGCTCGGGCATGAGTGATGGATGACCACCAGCGAGTCGCGTAACCCAGTGGAGCGCGAGCAGGGTTAAGGCATGCATACGCAGACCCGTCTCCACGTTGAATCAGGATCACGTTGTGTAGTTGACTGCTATTTTGCCCATGCCTGTGGTAATGTCAAATGGCGGTATCTGGGGATAATATAGGCCACGATACTACCCCCCATTGTGCAACAACAGCTCCAGCACGAATTTACTGCCGAAATAGGCCAACACCAACGTGGTAAATCCCGCCAAGGTCCAGCGCAGCGCCACTCGACCTCGCCAGCCGAACCGCCAGCGCCCCCACAATAAATTGCCAAATACTAACCAAGCGATCACTGACAGGGTGCTTTTATGGAACATGTGCTGGGCAAACACATCCTCTAGGAAAATAAACCCCGTTAACATCCCAAAACTCAGCAACACAAAGCCGGCACCAATGAGCTGAAACAGCAGCGATTCCATCACCATCAGTGGCGGCAGATTGCGTACAAACCCGCCGGGATTATGAGTGCGTAAGCGATAATCCTGCACCGTTAATAACAACGCCTGTATGGTTGCCAATGCCAACAGGGCATAAGCTAACAGCGAGAAAGTAATGTGCAGCTCCAAAGGCCAGCGTTCCATACCAGTAATGGTGCGATCCCCTGGGAAGAAAACACTCATGCCCACCGCAAAGGCGGTAAAGGGCAGCACCACCACGCCTAGACCCTCAACCGAGCGAAAATAGGACATGATGATGAGCACCACGCAGACCACCCAGCTCATCAACGATAACGCATTAAAAAAACTTAAATTAATGCCTTCTGGCACTAAAATAGTGCCCCCAAGCAACTGAGTATGCACCAATACGGCGAGCGCTGCTACGATCAGCGGCCCAGTTCGCCCCCATTTAGAGACCGTATCGGTGCGGCGCAGCAACTGCCGTAGCAACAATCCGCTGGCTATGGCATACAGCACAATAGCCAACCCACCGAGTACAATGCTATACATAGTTTTCAACACATGTCGTTTTAAGAAACCAAGTGTTGATAATGGCACAGATCACGCTTACCTTGAAGCATTACCCACTCACAAACGACTGTAATTTGCTATGTCTGATTTCTACTCGCTGTATCATCACGGCCTGATTCGAACCGCTATCGGCATTCCCGCACTCAAAGTGGCCGACCCCTTATACAATGCGGCTGAGACCCTGACGCTCGCTCGCCAAGCCCATGAGCACCGCGCCGCCTTGATATTATTTCCCGAACTAGGGCTATCAGCCTATTCTAACGAAGATTTATTTCACCAAGATGTGCTGTTAGACACCAGCTTAACGGCCTTAGCCAGCGTGCTGGATGGCAGTCGGCCCTTATCACCGGTAATCGTCGTCGGTTTACCGCTGCGCATTGATCAGCGCCTATTCAACTGTGCTGTGGTGATGCAACGAGGGCGCATTTTAGGGGTTGTGCCCAAAAGCTACCTGCCCTGCTACCGCGAGTTTTATGAAAAACGCCAATTCAGTGCCGCTCGCGGTGCAGTCAGTGACTGCATCACTCTACTGGAGCAGACCGTACCCTTCGGTACCGACATGCTGTTTTGCTCAGATAATCTACCGAATTTTGTGCTGGCGGTGGAAATTTGTGAAGATGTCTGGACTCCCATCCCGCCGAGCACTTGGGCCGCCTTAGCCGGAGCGACGGTGATTGCCAATCTCTCGGCCAGTAATATCACGGTCGGCAAAGCAGCACAGCGGCGGCAAACCTGTGCCGCCCACTCTGCCCGGTGTATCGCGGCGTATCTATACTCCGCCGCCGGTCCTGGCGAATCGACCACCGATATGGCTTGGGACGGCCATGCCATGATTTACGAACACGCTGAATTGCTGGCTGAGTCGGAACGGTTCGCCAACGGCCCGCAATTGCTGTACGCGGATGTGGATTTAGAGCGTTTGGTGCAAGAACGCAGCCGCCAAACCAGTTTTGCCGATAGCGGCGCAGATTACCGCGAGCGCTTACTCAAGATGCACCGAGTCCTGTTCAAAACCGATATCCCGTCGCGCCCTGTGTGGTTAGAACGTACGATCGAACGGTTTCCCTTTGTGCCTGACGATCTCGGCCAACGGGATCAACACTGTTTTGAAACCTATAATATTCAAGTCCACGGCCTATTAAAGCGCTTACACCACTCGGGCATTGAAAAAGTGGTTATCGGAGTATCGGGTGGGCTGGATTCCACCCAAGCTTTGATTGTAGCGGCGCGCACTATGGATCGTCTGGGTCTGCCGCGTAGCCACATTTTGGGTTATACCCTGCCCGGTTTTGCCACCAGCGAACGCACACGCCGCAACGCCCATGCTTTGATGCAGGCGCTAGGGGTCAGTGCTGCGGAAATCGATATCCGTCCGGCCTGTCGGCAAATGCTCCAAGATATCGGTCATCCGTTCACCGAAGGCCAGCCGGTCTACGACATTACCTTTGAAAATGTGCAAGCGGGGCAGCGCACCTCTCATTTGTTTCGACTGGCTAATCAGCATCAGGCTTTGGTGTTGGGAACCGGGGATCTCAGTGAGCTGGCCTTGGGTTGGACGACTTACGGGGTGGGCGATCATATGTCCCATTACAATGTGAATGCCTCTTTGCCTAAAACCTTGATTCAATATTTGCTGCGCTGGGTAATCAGTAGCCAGCAGTTTGACGCCGCAACCCATGAGGTGCTGCAGTCGATTATCGATACGGAGATTTCACCGGAACTGGTGCCGGGCGCGGACGCCGACCAACCGGCGCAACGCACCGAGTCACAGATTGGCCCCTATGCCTTGCAGGATTTTAATTTGTACTACATGACGCGCTTTGGCTTTAGACCCAGCAAAGTGGCGTTTCTAGCGTTACACGCTTGGGGCGATCGGGCTAACGGCCGTTGGCCGGATGATTTACCGCTGGAGCAGCGTCCCGAATACGATTTGGCGACGATTCGCCATTGGTTGGAAGTGTTTATCCAGCGATTTTTTCAAACCAGTCAGTTTAAACGCACCTGTGTGCCCAACAGTCCCAAAGTCAGTTCTGGCGGCTGTTTATCGCCTCGCAGTGATTGGCGAGCGCCCAGTGATGCCGAAGCCCGTGCCTGGTTAGAGGAACTGCGCAGCCATGTACCTACGGACTGAGGAATCATCGTCCGCCAAAGCTCACCGGCGGCAATGGAGTGCAGCGTAATTGCCGTCTGGTGCAGCGCCTTGTTGGGTCATATTATCGTGAATTGCTACATAGCGTACAGGGCGGAACAGTTTTCTCGCATGACCGTCTTCAACTATTTTCTTCAGCCACGCATCAAGCTGTTTTTTGTTTACCTCCAGTGATTCTGCTAGTTCACTAGGAGTTAAGGGGCTACCTAATTTTGTTAAAATAACCGGCAACACGGCTTCATATATTGAGGCAGGCAATTCACGTTTTTGATCTACGGGTTTGCCTATTAATTGTAGCTCGTCTTTGTGATCACCAGCTGGTAAAGGTTCCTCGGCTGAACAAGGCTCGTGACTCGTCTGCAAATCAAAAAGATCAGGTTCCTTTTCAAGTCGGTTGTTCTGTGATTTAGAAACTAAGTCATTTAAATGCTGTACAAAGTTATTTTTATCAATTGAGTCGGGCCATGATATTGCTCCAAGATCAAGTAGCTTCCTGTTTCCTGTTGGTACAACATTTCCAGTCCGCACAAAGACGGGCAGTGCGTTTTCCCGCTTGAGTTCTTCTTCTGCACCAGCCCATGTTCCGCCTTTTTTGTACTCTGCGCTGACGACCAGGCCGTAATCCGACATGGCATAGATCAGCTTGTTTCTTCCCATGGCTGTTCCCACGGTAAAGCAGGCATTTGGATGGTAAGGAGAGAGCAACAACAGACGTCCAGCGGCAATCGCATGGCGAGCGCTACGCTCGACGGTTTTCTTTAAGAGGTTCTCGGCAAGAATACCTATGGTAACGCCACCGGCCTCAAGCGCCGCGCTCATGGAAATCTGATCAACCCCCCGAGCGCCTCCGGAAATAACCGGCATACGATTATACGCACAGAGTTCAGCGACTTGTCGCGTAAAAGTTTCGCCGGCCTGATCCACATTACGAGAACCCACGATGCCCATTCCACCACCGCTTAAAAGGGAACGGTTCCCTGCACCGAACAACAATGGTGGAGCCTTATCTTTAAGATGCTTTTTATAACGAGCCGGATAATCGACATCGCTTCGACTGATAATCCAGATGCCATTACGCTGCCATTCTTCTACAGCGAAGCCAAGCTGAACACCACGACCAAGCAGTAATTCCAACCGTTGCTTATCGATACCTGAGCCCATGGAGGCTTCGGAAACATTTTCTTTTTGTAGCAAATCACCGGGGCGCATTTTCACCTCGATAAGCCAGCGAACAAGCGATGAGTATTCTGTCAACGACAGCGGCTTTTCTGAGTGATCTTTTCCAAAAACACCACAGAGCAGAATTATCGCTTTTGTATCTTCTGTTAAAAAGTCGTTCATCATCAGTCCATCCTTGGCGAGTTTAAGGCTAATGCCATTGGATATACGGCGGAACAACCCACTTGACGCAACAAGGCCGATGCCACGGTGACAGTCCACCCAGAATTGATCATGTCATCGACTAACAGGCACGGCTGATAGCCCTTGGGTTCCAAGTTTACATTGAATACACCATCTAGGTTTCTGACCTGCTGGAAGCTGTTTTCCATAAATTTTTGCTGACTATTAGCGCGTACCTTTTCAATGCACGGCACAAAGGGCAATCCGAGTGCGGTTGCCAGCCTTGCGGCAAAATCGGGCACAAGCTCAGGGTGGTTCAGTGATGGGATGCAGGTTACCCACTGGGGTGCAGGATCGGGAGACCATGCCTGCAGCATCTCTACACAGGCCTTTACCAGTTCATCGGCAAATCGATTGGTCTGGTATTTACCATGTGCCACCAACTGCCCCCAACCGGCGTCACGCCAAAGACTTAATGCACGACCTTCCTCGGCCAGTTGTTTCTGAGGAATTCGATATCCACTCAATGGTGATTGAGTAAACATATTTGAGGCTGGCCACTGCTTTCTCGGTGGCAGCGACTGATAACTTCTGCGAAGGAAAAGCCCAGCCCGGTTGGCTAAATCGTTGTCATACGCTTCATCCAACAGCAACGAGGGGTTACAGCTTCGGCATTGCCCACAAGCTGCTGGAGACGGATCGTCCAGAGCAGACTGTAAAAAGGCCATCAGGCAACCAGTGTGCTCCATATAGTCACGCATCTGCTGTTGCTCTGTCCGTCGTATATCGGTGATGGCATTTACATAGGTCTGATTTACCTGATAAGCAGCAGCGGTTGCCGTGACCTGCCATTTTGAACTGATCTTTATAATCGGCGATGGAGATTCGACGGTTAAAAACTTAATAGTTTTATCAATCTGATTCTTCCGCAGATTTAAAACATGCTGCATCTCCGGGATGGAAAGTCCGTTGTTGGATTCATCCAGCACCCTGAGAATCCCGGTAATGTGCTGCTGGGGTGGGAAAGCATTCCGTATAAAGAAATCAGCAATATGGTCATCCTCTTCACCACAAAGCAAAATGCCATAAGCTTCATCGACAGCACGTCCTGCTCGGCCAACCTGCTGATAATAATGAACCACTGATGCCGGGCGTTGAAAGTGAATGACAAACCCAAGGTCTGGTTTATCAAAACCCATTCCAAGGGCAACAGTCGCCACCAGCACCTTGATTTCATTATTCAGGAGCTCTTGTTCCAGTTCCTCTTTGACTGAGTTTCCATCACCTCGGTTTGATATGCCCGCATGATAAGCCTTCGCATCAATGCGGTTAATCTGGAGCCATGCGGTTACCCGCTCAGCATCGCGTTGGGTGAGCGTATAAACAATTCCGCTTCCGGGAAGAGTTGGGATGATTTGTGCCAACCATGCCATCCGGGCTGCGGGGCTGGGCATATTGATATTCTGGAGTTTTAGGCTCTTGCGAACCAACGACCCTCTTTGGAGAATGATATTCTGACCAAGCTGCGATTTAACATCGTTTACAACCCGGTCATTTGCAGTGGCCGTGGTTGCCAAAACAGGCACGTTAGATGGGATAGCCTGAAGAACTCGCACAATCCGACGATAATCCGGTCGAAAATCATGCCCCCAGTCTGATATACAATGGGCTTCATCGATAACAAACAGGCCGATGTTGTTGGCCATATTTGCCAGAACATTTTGGCGGAAATCGTCATTTGCCAATCGCTCCGGTGAGATTAAAAGGACATCCACCTGATTTGACGCCAGTTCGCTCTGGATCTGTTCCCACTCATCATTGTTGGTACTGTTGATGGTGCGGCCTGTTATGCCAATTCGTTGTGTGGCCTCAAGCTGGTTCCGCATTAGCGACAATAAGGGAGAGATCAGAAGTGTCGGACCAGCACCTTGATCACGCAATAGTTTTGTGGCGAGGAAATAGACCATGCTTTTCCCCCAGCCTGTACGCTGTACAACAAGGACTCGGTTTCGATTTAAAATCTGTTCAATGCTATCCCATTGCCCATCACGAAAAGACGCGACTGGATTATTCAGCGCTTTTCTTAGGTAACTTAATGCGATTCTTTTCATTGCTAGCCCATATTTTTTGCAGCCCAACGAGTGTCCGAGTTTAGCGTGTTGTTATGCCTTGCTCTGCACCACTAAAATCATATTCATCTTTCATCATGGATGCTTTCTTTGGTATGGTTTGCTTTCATTTTTACTCGCTCTATAACGTCTTGGTCTTTGAATGTATGTACCACTAAGAGTACCTCTTCGGCTTAACGCCGCGTACAAAGGCGCGAGCTTGCGGCGGCGAACTTGTACGCATGGTTATGTGTGATGCTACTGCCCATTTTCAATAGCTTGCTTGGCAATTGGTGCAACTGATTCCGGGGCAATGCCACGCTCTTTGCAGTATGCAGTTTGTAGCCAAACCGAAAGCTGCTTTTGCCCTTTGCTTGCATTACAACCGCGACAGCAGAGAGCGATATTTTCCCTAGTGATGATTTTGGCATCATTGATAATGTGCTCCCAGCTCGCTGAGGCTTTGGCTGACTCTTTGTATGGCAAAAATTCATTACCACAATATATGCAGGCTGTATCCCGCTCGCGAACTTCTTTTTCTAGCCAAGCTGGAATATTCCAGTTATTCGCCACAGTATATTTCGATCTCTTTACGCCCAACGTCAGCGCTAACCGGATGCCGAAGGAACGCAGCAACTGAGGCAGTCCGAGTTAAGCATCTTGTTCGGTGCTTTTCGATCTCACGGCCATGGCTCTGCGACTTATCTCTTCAAGGCTCAGCTCTTCGTCCATATCCTGACGCCACCTTGTATAATCAAAAAGCTCTCTTTGGATAATCGCTATAAACCGTTCTGCTTCGACATTTCCGAGGTGCTGCGTAAGCACATCAAGTCCCTTGGTTTTGATTTCTGTATCTGTAATCATGCCAGCCTCTCCTTTATGAGCCCAATCGGATTCATGATCTTAACGTCATCTACAAGCATAGCTTTCTTGAGAATGCCATTGTCGGTCGTCAAGAAATAGTCCGCTTTAGCTACGATGGCGCACGCGATGTGCAAGGAATCGAGTTTTTTAAC
>PWUP01000159.1 GCA_003562535.1 Gammaproteobacteria bacterium
ATATTACAGCCCTTACGAGGCGTTTATCACTGCTGCCCTGTTTTATATGGCACTGACATTTGCCATTGTGGGCTTGTTTAAATTACTAGAAAGGCGTTGGTTTGCTCATTTGAGACCAAGACAGTGAGCAAAGCCTAAGCCTATGATGTCGGGCAACGCTGCGCTTTTGCCCGACCTACCATTTGTGTCCGGTAATCAGCTTGAATGGCTATAGCTAGGCCACCAGCCGCTGAGTTCACGTCTCAGTTGGGTGCGCACCACCTCAATACCATCGGTCGATGCGTTCAGGCACGGTATGGCGCTGAAATGTTCGCCGCCCATTTCCAGAAATTCATCGCGAGCTTCAAGGGCGATTTCTTCCAGGGTTTCCACGCAATCGGCGACAAATCCAGGGGTAGCGACCGTGATATTTTTGATCCCTTGCTTTGCCAGTGTTTCTATGGTCTCGCTGGTGTACGGTTGCAGCCATTCGGCGGAGCCAAACCGAGACTGAAAGGTCAGGCGCATTTGTTCTGCGGAGAGACCGAGATACTCACGGATCAGTCGAGCACTTTTAGCGCATTGGCAGTGATAGGGATCACCCTTGAGCAAATAGGCTTTGGGCAGACCGTGAAAGGACAGCAAAGTGACCTCAGGCGTCCAATCCAGTTGGGCGTGATGCTGGCGGATGGATTCAGCAATAGCACGGATATACACCGGGTCATCATGCCAAGGCGGAAGAGTACGAATCGCCGGTTGCCAGCGCATTTGGCGCAGTGCGGCGAAAGCTTTATCATAGACCGTCGCCGTAGTGCTGGCGCTGTATTGAGGATATAAAGCCGCCAATACAATACGATCACACCCTTGGTCGCGTAGGGTTTGAAGTTTAGAGGCGATACTGGGGTTGCCATAGCGCATCGCCCAATCAATGACGAGCCGCTGGTCAGTGATCACGCGGCGAACCCCTTCATTCAATTCGCGGGTATAACGACGCAGCGGAGATTCGTTGGTTTCTTGATCCCAAATCGCGGCATAGGCCGCACCGCTTTTTTTAGGTCGCACCGTCAATACCACGGTGTTCAACAGTACTTGCCAGATGACCGGATTCACCTCAATCACTCTGGGATCACTGAGAAATTCTTTAAGATAACGGCGCATCGACCAGTAGTCGGTACCATCAGGGGTGCCGAGATTGACCAACAGCACCCCAATTTTGCCGTAAACGACGGCAGGGTGGTCAGCAGGCCAATGGTCGGGGTTATGGGTCATGAGCAAAATCCTGAATTAAACTATCGAAACCTGACCAAAGACCAGTCAGGGTCGTGCCCGTTCAATCGGCAAGGGTCGCATAGCGGGGTATTGTAACCGATACCGCTGGACGCTACCTGTTGTGGTCAGCCACTCAGCTTGACTCATCTGGACGGTGGCTGCCTGATCCTCTAGGGTAGCTGCGCACGTATAAGTTGGCACTGATAAATAATGTGATACTCATTAGAATGTCTAGAATGGCTAAGACTAAACGGTCAGTGTGGCCATGAGTGAGGGCGTCAGCACCATGATAACTGCCCACTACAAAATAAAACATCGCCAGAATCGCCGCCCATAGATGAGCACGCGGACGCCCGTAAATCACTCCACGCAGTGGCAGCAACAGCGGTCCGACTAGGCATAATAACACCAAAGAGCGGGGCCAATAGTCCGGTGGGGCCAGCCATACAATGCGTAGGCTGAGCAGAATCAACACCGCCAGAAAACTGCTGAGCGCCATGTAGCGCCATACCGAACGCCTCATGTCCCAAGCCGCACCGCAGTCTCGGCCAGCCGTCGTCCTAGCGCTTGGCATAAGATTTGTTCATCCTTGTCCAGATCCCGTGGTCGCACCTCATTGCCCGCATAATGACTGGCGCCATACGGTGTGCCACCGCTTCGGGTTTGGTTGAGAGTCGGTTCAGTATAGGGCAACCCCAGCAGCAACATACCATGATGCAACAGCGGCAGCATCATACTCAGCAATGTCGATTCTTGCCCCCCATGCAAGCTGCCTGTAGAGGTGAACACGGCGGCGGGTTTACCCGCCAGCGCGCCAGCAAGCCATAGGCTACTGGTGCTGTCCAGAAAGTATTTTAACGGGGCGGCCATATTGCCAAACCGAGTAGGGCTGCCCAGCGCCAGTCCGCTGCACGTTCGCAGATCCTCAAGCTGAGCATAGGGCGCACCCGATTCGGGTATGGTATCGGTAACGGCTTCGCATTCAGCAGATACTGCGGGTACAGTACGCAGTCGAGCCTGCGCACCAGGCACGGAGTCCACCCCGCGAGCGATGTGATGAGCCATGGCGTTGCTACTGCCCTGACGACTGTAGTAGAGCACCAAGATTTCAGCCATGCTCAGTGACCTTCAGTAGCACTAATCTAACTTGACGGCGTAGTGGGGCAGTGATAGGTTCAATAGCCTGCATGATATATCTCTTAGGACTGTTGATGAAGCGCCCTGTATTGCTGATAACTTTGTGCGTTTGTGTACTGCTTGGCTGCGCTAGCGCCCCTGTGCAGGAGATGAGCGACGCTCGGCAAGCGCTGCACTCGGCTGAAGTTGCCGGTGCCGCGCGTTTTTCACCTGCAGAGTTTGACGCGGCTAGAGAGTCGCTGCGTAAAGCCAGTGAATGGTTGGACATGGGCTTTTACAGAAATGCTAGAGTACATGCCTTAACGGCAAGGCAGCAGGCCATTGAGGCTCGTGAAGCCGCATTGCGTGCCGAACCTGCCGTTGACTAATCGCACGTTCTCAGGGTTAGGCACCTAAGTATTCAGTTTGGGAACGACTTCCTGCTGATAGCGTACCAGTGATTCAGCAATCACCTGCCGTGCCCGCTCTGGGCCTTCAAATTCATCGACTTGCACCGCTTTGTTTTCCAGTGTTTTGTAGTCGAGGAAAAAGCGCCGCAGTTGTGCCAGCCGATGGGGTGCCAGTTGATTGATGTGGGTGTAGTCGCGATACTCCGGATCGTCAACACACACACAGATGATTTTTTCATCGCTGTCGCCTTGGTCGATCATAGCCATCATGCCGATGGCTCGTGCTCGCACAATGGCCAAGGTGACCACTGGCTCTTGCATCAGTACCAGCACGTCAACGGGGTCATGATCTTCACCTAGACTACAGGGTATAAAGCCATAATTGGCTGGGTAAACTACTGAAGAATACAACACCCGATCCAGTCGCAGCAGTCCAGTGGGTTTATCCACTTCGTATTTTACTTTGCTGCCTTTGCTTAATTCAATGATTGTATTGAATTCATTGGGGGCATTATCGCCAGCGGGTACGTCGTGCCAAGGGTGCATGAATGTAGCTCCTGATGGGGTTATTTGGGGTTTGCACTGCTAAGTATCGCCAATGCTGCAGCGGATTGCAAAAGCTGTGAGCCGCTCTGCACCTTATTGCTCCAAGGCCGCATGCAGCACATCATCGACGGTTTCTAGCCAGACAAAGTTAAGTTGTTCACGAGCATTGGCCGGGATATCGTCAAGATCCTTGCGGTTACGCTCGGGCAATAACACCGTATTAATCCCGGCGCGCAATGCCGCCAGAGCTTTGCTTTTGATCCCGCCGACGGGCAATACCAAACCGCGCAGGCTGATCTCACCAGTCATGGCCACATCACTGCGCACCGTGCGCTCAGTGAGCAATGAGACCAGCGATACAAACATAGCCACGCCCGCGCTGGGGCCGTCTTTGGGAATGGCACCCGCAGGAACATGCAGATGAATATCGCTGGCTTCGAACAGACCGACATCAATTTCCAGTTTTTCAGCGCGGGCTTTAATCAGGGTCAAGGCCGCTTGCGCTGACTCTTTCATCACCTCACCCAGTTGGCCGGTGAGAATCAGTTTACCCGTACCGGGAGTACGAGTGGTCTCGATGAATAAAATATCGCCGCCCACCGGAGTCCACGCTAGGCCGGTAGCGACCCCCGGCAAGCTGGTACGCAAAGCCACTTCGGATTCGAATTTGCGCGGCCCCAAGATATCGTGCAGATCGCCGCTGTCCACTTCGACCTGCTCGGCGGCATTTTCAGAAATCAGCATGGTGCAATGGCGCAACGTCGAGCCGATCTCACGCTCTAAATTACGCACCCCAGCCTCACGGGTGTAATCACGCACCAGGGTATGCAGCGCGGCATCGGAGATACTGGCCTGCTCTGCGGTCAGGCCATTGGCTTCCAACTGGCGGCGGATCAGATAGCGGCGGCCAATCTCGACTTTCTCTTCCTCGGTGTAGCCAGGCAGTTCAATCACTTCCATACGATCACGCAACGGACCGGGAATACTGTCCAGCACATTGGCGGTACCGATGAACAGCACTCGGCTTAAATCAAAGGGTACGCCCAGATAATTATCGCGGAAGCTGTCGTTTTGTTCCGGATCGAGCACTTCCAACAGCGCCGAGCTGGGATCACCGTGAAAACCGCCCATACCTAATTTATCCATCTCATCGAGCATAAAGAGTGGGTTGCGGGTACCGGCCTTGCGGATGGACTGAATCACCGAGCCTGGCAGCGCCCCAACATAAGTACGTCGATGACCCCGAATTTCTGCCTCGTCGTGAACGCCACCCAATGACGCCCGCACAAATTCCAAACCGAGCGAGCGGGCAATACTGCGCCCTAACGAGGTTTTACCCACCCCTGGGGGGCCGACAAAACACAGGATCGGGCTGCGACCTTCGGGATTGAGTTTACGCACCGCCAAATATTCAAGAATGCGTTTTTTGATTTTTTCGAGACCGTAATGATCCTCGTTAAGAATTTGCCGGGCACGCGCAATATCGATGTCTTCGACATCCAGCTTGGCCCAAGGCAGGGAGGTTAACCAATCCAGATAAGTGCGAATCATCGAATGCTCGCCCGAGGCTTCGGACATACGCGCCAGACGCTTGAGTTCTTTACGCGCTTCTTTTTCAACCTCTTCAGGCATCTGTGCTTCCACAATGGCCTGTTCCAGCTCTTCGAGGTCGTCTTTGTCGTCATCCTCACCCAGCTCCTTGCGGATGGTGCTGAGCTGCTCACGCAAGACATACTCACGCTGACGCTCGTCAATTTTCTGCTTGGTCTGCTGGTCGATCTCACGGGTGAGCTTCAGCACTTCAATCCGATGATTCAAATGAACGATGACCTGTTCTAGGCGCTCGTGCACACTAAAGGTTTCCAGCAATTGCTGTTTGTCTTCCAATTCAAGATCAAGGAAACTGGCGACGATATCGGCTAAGGCCGGTGCTGAGGTGATGCTCATGATGGCGTTGCCCAATTCAGCGGGCGCTTGCGGCAGCAATTCTACGGCTTCAACGGCACGCTGCTGCAAATAGGTCATACGAGCCTCGATTTCCGTACCCCCGCTATGATCTGGATCGATATGCTCAACCCGAGCAACCAGAAACGGAAAACCTGGCAGGTAATTTAACACTCGAAAGCGCTGTTCACCCTGACACACAATATGGTGGGTACGGTCTTGGGTTTGAACATGGCGCACAATAGTGGCTGCCGTGCCAACGGTATATAAATCCTGCGGTTGGGGGTCGTTGTCACTGGGATCACGTTGCAGCAACAGACCCACCTTACGCCCGCTTTTCAGCGCTTCCAGTGCGGCAGCAACCGATGATTCACGCCCAACCGCAATCGGCAACACCACATGCGGAAACAGCACCACATTGCGCACGGGAATCAGAATCAGTACATCCTCGGGCAGACGGCTGTGTTGTAGATACTGTTCGGTTGATTCGCTGGATGACTCTGTGGACTCTTTTGGCTCAGATTCTTCTGTAAAATTAAAACCATAATTCATCGGCAGGCAACCCCTATAATCCATGGTCAATTCGAAATAAAATACGGACGATGCCCGTTCAATGGGGACGATACCACTGATTTTCAATCAGCCGTATCGTGGGATGTGCTCGTTGCTAACTCAATGATGACCCTGCCGGAGCAGTCAAAGACGTCCCTGCCTTAAGCGCCCTCTCCCTTTGGGAGAGGGGACTGAATGATTACTTTAGGGCAGCATACCCGCTTCGCTGTGCCAGTAGCCGGTCATTCTGCCCGGCTGCTTAGCCAGTATCTGACCTTGGCTGGCTTGGATGAACCGTTCCATCACGTCGGCTATGGGCACTTCTGGCTGTGGATACAAGCGCAGCAGGTCAACACCAGCTTGGTGTAAGTCTTGGGTTTCTGGGGCTAAATCCTGAATCTCACCGCTTTGCACCTGAATACCATTAATCGTTAATGCCCGCTGACCATCACGGGTGGTCACCGCCAGCCCTTCAGGGTGCTCTAAGCAGCAAAACTCGCAGCCGTCTTTAGAGCGCTGTTGAGTTCGTGCGGTAAAACAGCGGGCAGAATACGCCAAGGGCAAGCGTCCCCAAGCAATACATTCGAATTCCGGTTGTGTAATCCCCGCCGTGCTGAGCGCTTCACGCATGCCCACCAATTCACGGCGACCCAATTCCACCGGCAGCACTACCCGATACAACCCCAGTTGTTGCAGCAGCGTCAGGCTGTGGTGATTATAAATATTCAAGCCCGACCCACCGACAAAAGGCAGGCTGCGTTCTTTGGCCAACTGTACCGCCGACATATCATTGGCTTCAATCAGGAACTCGCCATTGTCCACCAACCGTTGCAGTGCTGAGAGTTCCGATTCCGCCTCAAGCAAAGTCAGCGTGGACACCACCACCTGATGACCCGATTCAGCCAGCTCCCGACCGAGACCCAGCCAGTCCGTCAGGCGCAATTCACGGCGTTTGCTGCAGACGGTTTCACCAAGGTAAATGACTTCAAGCGCTGAGCCAGCCAGCTCACGGTAGAAGGCCAATACTTGATCCCGTGGCCAAAAATACTGCAATGGCCCTAAGCTCAGACGAGGACTTGAGTGGATGGGCATAAGATGAATGACTCACTCAGCCGCCACAACGGCGTCTTGAATCATACCCCCCAGTTCTTTATCAATATGGAACATCCCTGATGACTCAGCGCCCGCCAAGGTAATTTTATCGAGAATCAGACTCATGGTGCTCTCTTCTTCAATTTGTTCAGTGATGTACCACTGCAGAAAATTACCCGTGGTGTAATCCTTTTCTTGCAAGGTGATGCCATAGACTTCATTAATCGAGGCGCTGATATACTGTTCATGCTTCAGGACTTCTTGGAACAATTCCAACAAGGAGGTGAACTCAGCCTGTGGTTGCTCTAAGGAATGGAGTGTAGCCACGCCCCCTCGGTCGTTGACGAAGCGCACCAATTTCAATTGATGCATGCGCTCTTCGTCAGATTGGCGATATAAAAATTCAGCCGCCCCCGGATAACCTTTGACCTCACACCAGATGGCCATCGCCAAATACAAGCGGGAAGAAAACTCTTCACGTTCGATTTGCAGGTTTAATGCCGATTCTACAGTGGGCTTGAGCATAGTAAGATACCTTTTGTGAGTTAATGGATTTGAAAGAGCCTATTTTCTCATATCTCAAGCGGCTTCAGTGAGCCGCACGATGAGTGATATAACCGTCCAAGCTGATAGTCGGGTAAACGTCCACCTGCGGCGACCATCAACATCGACCAAAGAACACTTTCATTGTACACTCTCCTGTCAACCGCAAACACCCGTGTTACTCACCGCTACTCAAGCGACAACGGCGTGATTCGACCCACAGCAACAGTAATAAACACCCGCCCAACCCTACCCAAGTCAAAGGCAAACCACTCAGCTTGAACTGATACATCAACACACCCGCTAACGTCGGGCCTAACAGTGTACCTAGCCCCCACAACACCCCAAACGCAGCATTCGCAGTGACCAGTTCAGCGTCCCGAAAGCGTTGCCCCACCATCACCATTGATAAGGTGTACGCGCCACCGGCTGCTGTTCCTAAACCCACCAGCACAAGCCATAACAGCGCTGTGCCTGACAGCATGATGATGCCCAGTGCATTGAATAGTATCCCGATCCCACACCACATCAGTAACCGCCGACGGTTCATACGATCCGCCAGCCAACCCAAAGGGAATTGAAACAAGATATTACCTGCCATCATGACCGTAATCATCGCGGCAGCCAGCGCCTCGGAATAACCGAGCTGCAAACCCAACAGCGGCAACAGCGCCATGGCGGAACTGTCAATCGCCGCAAACACCAACACGCCAAACGCCAAGCCGGGTACCAAGCGGCAAAACCCCACGATATTAAATCCGGAAATTCGGCTACCGCCGCGCAGTAGGCTCCCTCGCCCTACAATCAGCATCGGGGGCAAAGCCAAAGCCATAATCCCGCTAGCGGCCAAAAACGGCAGTGAACCTTCACTGCCCGTCAGGCTGATCAGTAGTGGGCCACTTGCAAAAAAACACGACAGTACAGTGATGTATACGGCAATCAACCGTCCGCGACTGCGTTCTTTAGCCAGTTGATTCACCCAGGTTTCACAGACAGTGAACAACAAGGCATCCGCCATACCCATTACAAAACGCAGCACCAGCCACAGGGGGTAAGATTCCACCCAAGCCATAGGCAGAATGGTGGCGATATTGACCA
Source organism: Gammaproteobacteria bacterium (assembly GCA_003562535.1). Lineage (GTDB taxonomy): Bacteria > Pseudomonadota > Gammaproteobacteria > Competibacterales > Competibacteraceae > SKOM01. The sequence goes on from PWUP01000159.1 coordinate 8,550, forward strand.
GTAACCCACCGATCATGACTTGTCTGGCACCACCATGACGCACCAACCACGGCGTCAGCGGGGAGCCAAGCAAAATGCCTAACGCAGGCATAGCGGCGGCCAGGCCAATCAGTGCACTGCTATATCCTTGACGTTCCAGAACTAAGCTGATTAAAGGCAAGGTCAGACCCAGTGATAGACCGACCACAGCAATTGTGGCGATAATCGCAGCCAGTGCTCGCCACCGTGCTATGGCGTCTAATTCCTGAACCATCGGCGGTACTATGATTTATGGGGTAGAAGTATGGCGCACTGATTAAGTGCCTGGCCAGTCTAAAATAAGCTGCCGATTACCGATCAGATCAGCCGTTGTGGCAATGCCTAATAAAAACATAGCGGTGGTAAACTCTAGACGCAGGTGCTCAATGACACGGATTACCGCATCAGCCGATTCCATCGCCGGCGGAATGAATGGTGCCGCAATGCCACACAATCGCGCACCTAAAATCAACGCCTTAACCATATCGATACCGTCACGCATCCCCCCCGAGGCCATCAAGGTGATGCGATCACCCAGGGGGCGCAGTTGCTCTAAGGCCACCGGAGTTGGAATCCCCCAATCCTGAAACGTCAGACCCAAAGTCCGCTGATCATCATGACCCCGATGATACTCTAGGCGGCTCCAAGACGTACCGCCGCTACCGGCGACATCGAAATACCGTAGCCCTTGGGCTAAGAGGCGTTCGACATCACAACGGGACAAACCGGTACCGATCTCTTTGATAATCACTGGGGTTGCAAGCTGTGCAGCAACTTGGCCAATGGCGGCCGCTAAACCCGAAAAATTGGTATCGCCTTCGGGTTGCACCACTTCTTGCAGCGGATTGAGATGTAAAAACAAACCGTCGGCGTCCAATACATCAATGGCGTCTTGGCAGTGGGTGTGGGTAAACCCATAATTGAATTGTACTGCACCGAGATTAGCGCACAGCAGTGCCGAGGGGGCGTACTGTCGTAAATCGAAACTGCGGCGCGCCTCAGGGTTAGCAAACATAACCCGCTGTGAGCCAACCCCCATAGCAACCCCAGTCGCTTCGGCGGCTAGCGCCAGATTTTTGTTAATGCGCTCGGTCAACTCATGTTCACCACCGGTCATTGAAGATATGAGCAAAGGAAACGCCAGTGGCTTGCCGAGAAACGTCGTGGTGGTGTCAATGGCGGCAAAACGGAGTTCGGGCAAAGCACGGTGGCTGAGGTAGATACGGTCAAAATAACGCTTACACCGATTAATCTGCTCATCCTGCTGGAGAATGTTCAGATGCTCAATTTTACGTTGATTCGTGAGATCACAAGCCATTATTGATGGTTTCAGCCGTTTAATTCTGATAATGATTATAACACTAGATTGCAGCGGATCGGGCAGCGCTGGCTGCGCGAAAAACAGCCTGAGCGGGCGAGCAGCACGCTTTGTGGTATTGTCTTAAAAGTAAAAAATAGTTCATAAGCTTGTCACTTGAGCCATTTTTTGCCAGCATTGCGGCTGGCTAATATGGTGCCAACAGGTTGCACGGTGCAGCCTCATAACCATGACGTATATTCCAACTTTATATAGAACATTCAAATACCATGAACAATGTCAAGGAGTATTGCTGGTTGATTAGCCAGCAGCCAGGCAAGAAAAGGCTACAAACCCTAATTGGACCGGCTTTACGTTTAACCGAAGAAGGACGTTGGGAAACCTCGATCCACTTACTCGATGATTTTGACTGGCATATTTATCGTAGTGGGCAATCATTAATTCACTCGGTTGCAGATGATGCCCCCGATCAGGGGCGCTGTGTGCTGATTAAATCGGATAAGCCGGTTTGCGAACAGGACAACCTCAGCATCCAGCCAGTATTCTGGCATGACGTTCCCAGTGGCAAGTTGCAGCAGTCACTTAAAAAGCTTCTGGGTTATTCGGGGTTAATTCGCGTGTTGCAGATCGATGAACAGCGTACCGTGCTGGCCTGCCGGGATGAAGAGCAAAAAATTCTGCTGCGATTGGAGGTGATCAAGCAAACCGTATCCAGCCACTTGGGTACGGATACAACCCCATATGACCGAGTATTACTGCGCATCTTACCCCTGCGCGGCTACCATAAAGAAGCCACTCAAGTTGCGGAATCGCTGCGACGGTTGCGCCACAAAGAGGCGGAATCGCTCAATACGGGTGAATTGCTGGCGTTATGTAAAATTGATCCAGAAGCGGAATTATTGCCTAATCCACTGCCCCTTGATCCGCAGGAGCACACTGAATCGGCCTTGCGTGCCGCCACTCGGCTGCTGTTGAAACAAGCGCGGCGTTACGAAGCCGGTATCATTGCCGATACGGACACCGAATATTTGCATCAGTATCGAGTCAATGTTCGGCGTGCCCGTTCCTTATTGAGCCTGCTCAAACAAGCCCTACCGGATCAAGAAGGCCGCGAATTGCGTCAGCGTCTTGCCAACATGGTGCGTCCAACCAATGCCTTGCGGGATATGGATGTGTTTCTACTGCAACGGTCGTTCTACGGGGGGCTGTTGCCACAACCGTTCCAGTCGGGGTTGGAGATGCTGTTCCGCGAAACCGAGCAGCAGCGGCAGCAAGTACAGCAAGAGCTGGCCGTGTATCTGGTCTCCGAGGACTATCAACACGATTGCCTTTGGTTGGATGCACAGCTTAAAAAGCCGGCTGATTTTGCGGCGCCGCTGGCGCCGGTGCCGCTGCACCAAGTGGCTTCAAGCAAAATCTTCAAAACCTACAAACGCATCTGTAAATTAGGCAGTGCCATTACGGAAACCACTCCTGATGAGCAAGTCCATGATTTACGACTTGATTGTAAAAAGCTGCGTTATTTACTGGATTTTTTTGCGGCCTTGTATCCGCAGGAACAAATCAGCCGCCACACCAAAGCGCTCAAAGTGTTGCAGACCATATTGGGCGATTTCAACGATTATGCCGTACAGCAGGAATCGTTGTTAGGGCAAGTTACTGCGCAAACTCCACCGGATCAGGCGGCAGCCATTCATGGTTTGGTGGCGTTATTGTATCAAAAGCAACTTGTTGCCCGCAGTCAAGTGATGCAGGCTTTAGAGACATTTGCCAGTGACGCATTGCGAGCTGATTTCAAAGCCGCTTACTCCCCAAGAAAGGACAGAAAATGAAGGTACTGGCCATCTACAGTATGAAAGGCGGAGTCGGGAAGACGGCGGCTTCCGTGAACCTCGCCTACTGGGCTGCCGCATCAGGCTTAAAGACTTTATTGATCGACCTTGATCCTCAAGGCGCCTCGTCGTTTTATTTTCGGGTTAAACCGGCTAAAAAAGACTGGGGGCAGCGTTTTTTTAAAACGTATGAGAATTTACTCAAGCAAATTAGAGCCAGTGATTACGAGAATTTAGACATCATCCCCGCTCATCTCAGTTTTCGCAACTTTGATGTGGTATTGCACAATTTACAGAAGCGCAACAAGCGTCTGAAAAAAGTGTTGCAGGGCATGCGTAAGGAATACGATCTGATAGTGCTGGATTGTCCCCCCAGCTTGGGCAATCTTTCCGAAGCCGTATTTACGGCAGCAGATCACTTATTGGTGCCGGTGATCCCGACCACCCTGTCGGAGCGCACGTTTAATCAGCTTTTAGCGTTTTTCGCTCGGGAAGGGTACTCGCAGGAGAAAATTCTTGCGTTTTTCTCGATGGTGCAAAGTCAAAAAAACATGCACAAAGGCATCCAAGACACGATGCGCCAAGCATGGCCTGATTTTTTGACAAGCAGTATTCCCTTTTCGGTGGATGTAGAAAATATGGGGGAATACCGTGCTCCAGTGGATCAGTTTGCCCATAACAAACCCGCTAATGCGGCGTATCAGTCATTATGGCAAGAAGTGCACCGCCGACTCTGAGCGGCGTGTGACCGTAAGCGTTCAGCCCCCCTGCCTTAAAGCTCCCTCTCCCTTTGGGAGAGGGTTGGGGTGAGGGGCTTTCTCCAAGCTCCCTCTACCTTTGGGAGATGATGCTTAACGCAGCGTCACCAGCTCTTCTGCGCTGGTGGGATGAATGGCCACCGTGTTGTCAAAGTCGCTTTTACACGCGCTCATTTTTATCGCTACCGCAAAGCCTTGGAGCATTTCATCAGCACCCTCACCGATGATATGACAGCCCACCACCTGTTCTTTGGAGCCAGCACACACCAGTTTCATCGCGGTTTTTGGCTTGTGTTCACTGAGAGCATGATACAGAGCGGTAAACCGAGTGGTATAAGTTGTGATGTCCGCATACTGCTCACGGGCTTGCGCTTCCGTTAACCCTACCGTGCCCATCGGTGGATGACCGAAGATCACCGTCGGTACAGTATGGTAATCCAGTCGGCTTTGTGGCTGTTGGTTGAACAAGCGCGCCGCCAATTTACGGCCAGCAGCAATTGCGACGGGCGTGAGCTCATGATGGCCGATGATATCGCCAATGGCGTAAATCCCCGGTATATTCGTGTTCTGCCATTCATCCACTGGAATCACACCACGCGGGGTGCTCTTGACCCCGGTAGCCGCCAAGTTGAGTGACTCGGTATTGGCACGCCGCCCAATCGCCCATAACAGGGTATCGGTGTTTAACTCAAGCCCGTCACCTGTAGTTGTCAGGTGCAAGCCGCCACTGGGGTTACGGCTGACGGATGTCACCTCGGTATGGGGTAAAATGTGAATCCCACTGTCGCGTAAATGGGTCATCAGCTCATCACGCAGCAGGGCGTCGAGATTGCGCATGGCCTGATCGTGACGTAATACCAAAGTCACCTCACTGCCTAAACTGCGCAATACCCCCGCCAGCTCGACCCCAATATAACCGGCACCGACCACCACAACCCGTTGCGGTTGCTGTTCCAGCTCAAAGAACCCGTCTGAACTGATGCCGAGTTCTGCACCAGGGATAGCGGGCAATACCGGCTGACCGCCGGTGGCGATCACGATGTGCGGGGCTGAGTAGTGTTGACCATCGGCTGCAACAGTCTTGGAATCCACAAAGCGAGCCGAACCACGCACCAGTGTGACCCCGGATTGTTCTAACAGGTTTAGGTAGATGCCATTAAGTCGCTGGATATAGGCATCACGATCATGCTTGAGACGTTGCCAGTCGAAATCATGACCGTGAATACTGAAACCATAGTGGCGGGCATCATCAAGGCTGTGGGCGATCTGAGCGGCATACCACATCAGTTTTTTGGGCACACAGCCCACATTAACACAGGTGCCACCTAGGCGATGCGCCTCGATAAGCACCACCTTGGCACCGTATTCCGCTGCCCGCCGTGCAGTGGCAACTCCGCCACTACCACCACCGATGACGATGTAATCATAATTAGCCACATTATACCTCTAATAAATTGTAAAAATTAAAAAATTTATTCACCCTAGCTGTTCAGGGTAAAACGACTCAAGCGCCCTCTATAGCTATTCAAGCGGATTACCGTACAACAACGGTAGGTCGGACAAAAGCGTAGCGTTGCCCGACATTGTAGGCTGACGGGCTGTCGGGCACGTCCGGGGCACGACCTACACGGGTTCAACAGGAGTCCGGTTATCAAGGCGAACGTCTATACCTGCTCTGGCCCAGTGAGACGCTCATCGTTAGATTCATGATTGTACCTAGGCTCGCTCATTTTTTGTGGATGCCGATTGCCGCCACGCACTGGATTGGCTAGCATGAAGGCTTATTTATCCTATTATCCCATGAGAGTTCACCTATGCGTATCGAGGCCGACATTAAACTGGGCTTCAAGGACGTGATGATTCGTCCTAAACGTTCTACCCTGAAAAGCCGCGCTCAAGTGTCATTGGAGCGCAGCTTTAGCTTTCTACACACCGGACAGACGTGGACCGGTGTGCCGATTATGGCCGCGAATATGGACACGGTCGGTACATTTGCTATGGCGCGCGCCCTGACTGCCGAGGGGCTGTTCACGGCCTTACACAAGCATTACGATCTCAACGAGTGGCAGGATTTCTTAACCCATGCCGAACCGGCGTTGCTAAGTCATATTGCCGTCAGTACCGGCATTACCCGCAGTGATTCAGACAAGCTGGATCGTGTGTTAAGCCAACACCCCCAGTTGAAATTCGTCTGTATTGACGTAGCGAACGGCTATTCCGAGCATTTTGTCGAATTTGTCAAACAGGTTCGGCGTGCCCATCGTGAACGCATTATTATCGCGGGCAATGTAGTCACCGGTGAAATGGTCGAGGAGTTACTGCTGGCGGGGGCGGACATTGTCAAGGTTGGGATTGGACCAGGTTCGGTGTGTACCACACGGATTAAAACCGGTGTCGGTTATCCACAGCTTTCGGCGATTATTGAATGTGCTGATGCCGCGCATGGTTTAGGCGGACAAATCATTTCGGATGGGGGCTGCACCAGCCCCGGCGATGTGGCTAAAGCGTTTGGAGCGGGCGCAGATTTTGTCATGTTGGGTGGCATGTTGGCCGGACATGATGAATGTGGTGGTGAGATCATCGAGCATCAAGGGCAGCGCAGTCTGTTGTTCTATGGCATGAGTTCCGATACGGCGATGGACAGGCACAGCGGTGGGGTGGCCGAATACCGTGCCTCAGAAGGCAAAACCGTGTACGTCCCTTATCGCGGCGCGGTTACAGTGACCATACGGGACATCCTCGGCGGCCTGCGTTCAGCCTGCACCTATGTGGGGGCGAGTAAACTCAAAGAACTCAGCAAACGTACCACGTTTGTCCGAGTACAGGAGCAGCATAACCCTGTTTTTGAGTAATGCTTACCGGTGCGTTAAGCGCTGCGCAAACATGCGCGACACCGTGGACAAGGTGTTGCAGCATCTGATGGCACATGGCCACACGGTTCAGGGCGGCGACCGGCAGGCCAAGACCATCATCTTCGCCCGTAACCACGATCTCATCGAGCAACGGTTTAACCACCACTACCCGCACCATACCGGACAATTCGCCCGCATCATCGATAACTACGCCAAATATCTGCAAAGCCTGATCGACGCAGTATTTCAAACCTTGGCCAGATGACGGATGCGGCCTAGACGTTAACGACGAATCCGCTGATAATCGTAATCGTTCAGTCCCCTCGATATGACCGTATAGACGCCGGTACTGCGCGATGTGCATCGACAATACACGAGCACTATCAATCATAGCCGGCGAAATTAAATCTAAAGCGAACTACATACGCTCAAAGAGCGCAAGGCTGCCCGCACCGGCAAACCCATGGAAGACTCGGTGGTGTTTCGGCAGGTGGCTATCGGACACTGATGGCGGATGGATATGGTGTATGCTAATCCGTATGAACACCCTAAGCGATCTTGAAAACCTCCACCGTGCTGGTCAAATCAGCGACCTCGCCTGGCACTTCACCCAATTGCTCAGTCGTAAAACTCAAGAACAGCGCCCCGAGGTCCTGCTGGCCAGTTGTCTGGTAAGCCAATGGACTGCCGCCGGCAATATCTGTGTCCCTCTAGCACGGGTCGCCGGCCAAGCGGTATTCACCACTGACGCTACCGCTGAGGGCATTACCGCCCCGGCGCTGCCCCAATGGCGCAGCGCCCTGTGCCACAGCCCACTGGTCGGCCAACCCGGCGACCACCAACCGCTGATTCTCGATCATCACGACCGCCTTTATCTCTACCGCTATTGGCACTACGAACACCGCTTGGCCCAACAACTGCGCACTTTGGCCGCAGCGCCCGCGCCCGCCATTGACTCCGCACGGCTGCGCGCCGACTTGCAGCACTATTTCGGCCCGCCCGGTGCCCAACCCAATGGGCAAAAAATTGCTGCCGCCACCGTGGTCTTGCGGCGCTTTTGCGTGATCTCCGGCGGCCCAGGCACCGGCAAAACCAGCACCGTGCTTAAAGTCCTGGCGCTCTTGCTCAAACACAGCCCACCCCCTGTAATCGCCTTGGCCGCCCCCACGGGCAAAGCCGCTGCCCGCATGCACGCCGCCATCACCCAGGCGCTGCGCACCCTGGACGTAGCGCCTGAACTCCATGCTGCCCTGCCGTCCCGCGCCCAAACCCTACACCGCCTGCTTGGGCCGTTGCCCGATGGTGTGAACTTCCGCCACCACCGCGCCAACCCCCTACCCCTCGATGTGCTGATTGTCGATGAAGCCTCGATGATTGATCTCGCCCTGATGAGCAAACTGGTGGATGCCTTGCCGTCTAGCGCTCGGCTGGTGCTGCTCGGCGACAAAGACCAACTGGCCTCGGTAGAAGCCGGTGCCGTGCTTGGGGATATCTGTACGTCCACCCAAGGAATCAGTGCTGCTTTTCATGCCCGCCTCAGTGAAATCACCACCGAACCGCTGCCCGCCCCCCGAGCCAAGGCCACGCCGCTGCATGATAGCGTGGTGTCCTTAAGTCACAGCTACCGCTTCGGTGCCGACAGCGGCATTGGCCGCCTAGCGCGAGCCATTAACGACGGCAAGCCCCAATCGGTCATGACGCTGCTCACCCACAAACGCCACGCCGATATTCGCTGGCGCGATCTCAGTGGCCCTGCGGTTGTGACCAAATTGGCGTTGCGTCTTGCCGAAGGCTTTGCCCCCTACCTACGCCTGCTCGCGGCTGGAGCCGACGCCGAGGCCATTGTCGCCGCTTTTGAGCGATTTCGGGTTTTGTGCGCCCTGCGTCACGGTCCGTTTGGCGTCAGTGGCCTGAACCGAGCCATTGAACGCGAACTGCAACGCCGCCAACTCATCCCCACGCGACTCTACCCCAGCGACGGCTTGTGGTACCGTGGTCGCCCGGTGTTGATTACCCGCAATCACGACGCCCTGCAACTGTACAACGGCGACATTGGTCTCGCCTTACCCGACGCCGACGGCCAATTGCGAGTCGCTTTCCCCAGTGCATCGGGCGCTCTGCGCTATGTATTGCCCAGCCGTCTGCCCGAGCACGATACCGTATTCGCCATGACCATTCACAAAAGCCAAGGCTCGGAATTTGATCAAGTCTTAGTGATTTTGCCCCCCGACGATACCCCGATACTCGGCCGTGAACTGCTGTACACCGCCATCACCCGCGCCCGCCAAGAAGTCGAACTGTGGGCTACCCCGCAGAGTGTGCGTGCCGCCGTCGGTCGCCGAGTTGAACGCGCCTCGGGATTGCATGAGCAATTGCGAGTCGGCAGTTACAGTCGTTTGCCCTGATGACCGGACTCATGAGTAGTGCACACTATGCTTTGCACCATCATCAACCTCGTCACCGCCATGGACTGGCGGAATCCAGTGCCAAGGACGGCTGCCTAGGAGTCGGCAGCCGCATCAGGGTCACATTCGGCCACCGTGGCCAGCCGACCCTTCACTTCCCTGTGGCTGGATTCCACCAGCCAGCATCCTGATGCCACACATCCTGATCAAGAGAGCAGCAGCTATTGACCTTGACCAAAAAAGTCTCGATGATTTGGTGTGCAAAAGTTAGCATTATTTTAACAATCTAAACCACCAAATTCTGGGAGATTTGACAATGTTGATTAAACACTTACCGGGGTTGTTGCTCAATCCCAAATCTGGGTGGGAAACGCTGCGTCAGCAAGATAAATCCATCACCAGTTGTTATCTGGAATTGATTATTTTTTTAGCGTTAATTCCACCACTTGCTGGCTTTTATGGGACGACTCAAATCGGTTGGCAGTTGGGTTGGCAAGAACCGGTTAAATTAACCATAGCCAGCGCCCTAGTGATTTCAGTCTTGTATTATTTGGCCATTTTGGTGGCTGTGTTTGCTGTCGGTAAGGGAATTCACTGGATGGCGAACACCTACGGTGCCAGTCCTACGCTGGCTGAATGCGTCAAATTGGCAGCTTTTACGGCTACTCCCTTACTGCTCATCGGTGTTGTGCAGTTGTACCCTGTGCTGTGGGTTAATTTTCTGGCGGGTTTGCCGGCCTTAGCCTACACCGTGTATTTGCTCTATACGGGTGTCCCGATCCTAATGGGTATCTCTGAGGAACGGGGCTTTCTATTTTCTTCAGCGGTACTGACGTTTGGTTTAGTCGCTTTTGTGGCCTTGTTGGTGTTTACCGTAATCCTGTGGGGATTTGGTTTTGGCCCAGAAGTGACTTATTGATCAATTAGTTACAAATCATTAATTGTTTTGATTTATTCTAGTCTGTCCGCATTCTTAGCCGGTATCACAGGGCTTGGGCGGACAGCTCACCGTAGTCTGCGGTGACGATGAGCAGGCTTCTAGTGTTGTCAATTAAAAAATGCACGCTAGAATGTCCTCTATTTGACTTGATCCCAACACTTGAACATTGAATGTATAAGCACTCCTACAAACTAGGCGTTGGAGCCTTAACATGCTGATCGCTGTACTGTCTGGCTTTGTGCTCGCGGTGGCCGCCCCTTGGGTGCGCCAGTACACTGGACGTTACTCTGGCTGGGTGATTGGCTTATTGCCCGCCGGTCTAACGGCGTATTTTGCGAGTCATATTCCACTGATTGCTGCGGGTGAGACATTACGTGTTGTCCATCCTTGGGTGCCGGGTTTAGACATTCAGCTCTCGTTCTATATGGACGGGCTGAGTTTGTTATTTGCCTTGCTGATTAGCGGCATCGGTACCTTCATTTTCATCTATGCGGGCAGCTACATGAATAAGCGACCAGATTTAGGGCGCTTTTATGTGTATCTGTTGATGTTTATGGCCTCAATGTTGGGGCTGGTGCTGGCGGATAATCTGATCGCTTTATTCGTATTTTGGGAGCTGACCAGCGTAAGCTCTTATTTATTAATCGGTATTGATCATAAGAGTGAAACGGCTCGCAAATCAGCCCTGCAGGCGCTGTTGGTCACCGCCGGGGGGGGCTTGGCATTATTAGCCGGATTTATTTTGCTGGCTGCAGCGGGCGGATCGTTTGAAATCTCTGAGCTATTGAGTCGTGGCGATGTTGTCCGTGAGCATGGTCTGTATCTCGGGATACTGATTTTGGTGCTCATCGGTTGCTTCACTAAATCGGCGCAAGTTCCGTTTCATTTCTGGCTGCCTTCCGCGATGGCCGCACCGACGCCAGTGAGTGCCTATTTGCATTCAGCAACCATGGTGAAAGCGGGTGTGTTTTTGTTAGCGCGCTTATTTCCAGTGTTGAGTGGCACGTTGGTGTGGTCGGTAGTGGTGCCTTTGTTTGGCGCAGCCACTATGTTGACTGGCATTATCTTGGCCATGCGGCAGACCGATCTCAAGCTGATTCTGGCGTACACCACAGTTGCCGCCTTAGGGACTTTGACGCTGATGCTTGGCATTGGCACTGAACTGGCCGTGAAAGCAGCGATTGTGTTCTTGGTGGTGCATTCTTTATACAAGGGCGCTCTGTTTTTGGTGGCCGGCTCCGTCGATCATGGCACAGGCACCCGCGATATCACCGTCTTAGGCGGCCATGCCAAAGCCCTACCCATTACCTTTGCGGCAGCGGCTTTGGCCGGTCTGTCGATGGCGGGGATTCCGCCGCTGTTGGGTTTTCTAGGCAAAGAAATGCTGTACGAAGCGGCCGCCCATGCCGATTGGCTGTTTTATGCGGTGCTGTTCACTCTGGCCGTCGTGATCTCTGGAATGTTGCATGTCGCTGTGGCCGCTATCGTCAGTCTGCGCCCCTTTATCGGTCAAGGTCAGGACACGCCCGTGACCCCGCATGAGGCCCCGTTTGCTATGTGGCTGGGGCCGCTGACCCTAGCCAGCTTAGGCTTAGTGTTCGGCTTGTTGCCTGCTATGGCAGGGGACGCCTTATTAGTGCCCGCGATGGGCGCAGTCTATGGGGTTCCCATCGACTATCAGCTCACCCTATGGCATGGCTTTAACTGGATCTTGATGTTGAGTCTCTTGACCTTACTGGCCGGTGTTTTTGTGTACCGTAGCCGCGAGCGGATTCGTGCGCGGCTTACAGACGCTGATCCATGGATTAACCGTGGGCCGGAGTACGGTTATTTTCGTGCTTTAGATTTCCTCAACTGGGGAGCGCAGTGGCAAACTCGGTTTTTCCAAAATGGCTATCTAGGTAATTATTTACGCATATTGATCGCCTCGACTGTGGTGCTGGTGGGGGGGACCTTCCTGCTCAAAGATAACCTCAGTTTGGCTTGGCAATCTGGCAGCGGCATGCGGTTTTATGAGGTGGTGGTCGCGGTGCTGATGTTGGCAGCCGCCATTCTTGCCGTGGAACGACCCTCGCGATTGAGTTCTATTGCGGCTCTAGGGATCACGGGGTACTCGGTAGCGCTGATCTATGTCTTGTTCAGTGCCCCTGATTTGGCATTGACGCAGATCTTGGTAGAAACCTTGACGGTACTATTATTCGTCTTGATATTCTATCGTTTACCTCGTTTTCAAACCCTATCACCACCCAGCGCTCGGCGGCGTGATGCCCTGTTTGCAGTGTCGATGGGTGGATTGGTTACGGTACTGATGTTAGCGGCTATGGATGCCCGCATTGCTGTGCCGATTTCAGAGTACCACATTGCAGCCAGTGAACCGTTGGCCTTTGGTCGCAATATTGTCAACGTCATTTTGGTCGATTTTCGTGCCTTGGATACTTTAGGCGAGATTGTGGTCTTGGTGCTAGCCGCTGTCGGGGTATATGCGTTGATGAAACTCTATCCGCCGAAAAGTGAGGGGCAATAAGCATGACGATTTCAATGTCCTTAGTATTGCGCACGGCGACACGCTTAATCATGCCCTTGTTGCTGGTTTTCTCAGTGTACATGCTGTTGCGCGGCCATGATAAACCGGGTGGCGGCTTTATTGCCGGTCTCATGGCCGGTACCGCCTTTGCCCTCTATGCTGTGGCCTATGGCACAGAGGCAATGGCTCGATTGTTACGGCTTGATCCGCATACCCTGATTGGGGGCGGGCTGCTGATTACCTTGTTGGGTGGCGTGCCCGCGCTGTTTTTAGGTGAGGCGTTTTTAACCGGTTTATGGTGGACATTCTATATCGGTGAAGTCGCTGTTAAGTTGAGTACGGTGTTGATCTTCGACATTGGGGTTTATTTGGTCGTACTTGGTGTGGCGAGCACCGTCGTATTGGTTCTTGCGGAGGAAACATGACCTGGATGTGCATTAAGGAGGCGGTGTTATGGAACCGTTCTTAGCGGTCGTGGTGGGGGGGTTATTCGCCGCCGGCCTGTACATGATATTGCGTCGCTCTATTGTTAAGCTTTTGATTGGCTTGGTATTGCTGAGCAATGCGGCGAACCTTGTGATTTTCGTCACAGCCGGTTTGCACCGAGGGGTGCCACCGCTGGTGCCTGAAGGTGCCAGCGCTCCTTTGCATACGGTGGCTGACCCCTTGCCACAGGCTTTAGTTTTGACGGCGATTGTCATCAGCTTTGGTGTACTCGCCTTTGCGATGGCACTGGTTCATCGTACCCATGCCATGGTCAAAACTGATGATATTAACGATTTGACGAGCACTGATTCGTGAACTGGTTGCTAATTTCTCCGGTACTGATTCCCCTGGTTTGTGGCGCTCTGTCGCTCACTTTGTGGCAATCGCGCCGAGTGCAGCGTTGGGTCGGGGTGATCGGCACAGCCGCTTTGACTGTCGCCTCCTTCCTCCTGCTGTACGTGGTCTGGCATGAGGGCATTCAAGTCAGTTACATGGGCGGCTGGATTGCTCCCTTTGGGATTACTTTCGTAGCCGATTTATTTGGTGCCATTATGGTGGTGCTGGGCGGCTTGACCGGCCTAGCCGTTGCCGTGTACTCGCTGTATACCATCGACGCGCGCCGTGAGCATTTTGGCTACTATCCGCTGACGCATATTCTGCTGGCTGGCGTGTCGGGTGCGTTCCTGACGGCGGACATCTTCAATCTGTTTGTCTGGTTTGAAGTCATGTTATTGTCGTCGTTTGTGCTGCTGGCCTTAGGGGGCGAGCGTGCTCAAATGGAAGGCGCGTTAAAATACGTCACTCTGAATCTGTTTTCCTCAACGGTGTTCCTGATTGCTGTCGGGATTATTTATGGCATGACCGGCACCTTAAATATGGCGGACTTGGCGCAAAAACTCCCTGAACTGGAGCGTTCGGGTTTAGTGACCACCGTAGGCATGTTGTTTATGGTGTCGTTCGGCATTAAAGCCGCCGCTTTCCCCTTATTCTTCTGGCTACCGGCGTCTTATCACACCCCACCCGTGGCAGTGTCCGCCTTATTTGCGGGTCTGTTGACCAAAGTAGGGGTTTACGCGCTGATTCGCGTGTTCACCTTAGTGTTCACCGATGATGTGGGTTATACCCACGATGTGCTGCTGGTGATCGCGACCTTAACCATGCTGGTGGGCGTATTGGGTGCGGCGGCACAGTTTGAATTTCGCCGGATTTTATCGTTCCATATTATCAGCCAGATCGGTTACATGATTCTGGGGCTGGCGTTGTATACCCCCTTGGGATTAATGGGTGCGATTTTCTACATCATGCACCATATCATTGTGAAGGCGAATCTGTTCTTAGTCAGTGGGGCGGCGTATTGTCTACGTGGCACCTATGAGCTTAAAGAGCTGGGTAGCCTCTATCGAACCGCGCCGTTTTTATCCATCTTATTCCTGATTCCTGCCTTGTCGCTGGCCGGCATACCGCCTTTGTCTGGATTCTTCGCCAAATTTGTAATTATCAAGGCGGGTTTGGAAGTAGAAGCCTATTTTGTGGTCGGTATCGCTTTATTGGTGGGCTTATTGACTTTATTCTCTATGGTCAAAATTTGGAATGAAGCGTTTTGGAAAGAAGCGCCTGAGTCCTCAGAACGATTGGTGGCAGGTGCTGAGCAACGCGGGTCTTATGTGCCGATGCTGATTCCGATCATCGGGCTCGCATTGATCACGGTTTTCATCGGTCTTAATGCCGAACCCTTCGTAGTGGTGGCCACTGCGGCGGCTGAACAATTGCTCGATCCTGCTCAGTATATTCAGGCAGTGATGGAGGCGCGCCCATGAAGATGTTCTTGGTCAATTTATTGCTGGCTCTGACGTGGGCAGCATTGACGGCTAACTTCAGCTTTCTGAACTTATTGTTCGGCATGGTCGTGGGTTATGTGACCTTATTGTTGTTACGCCCAGTGTTAGGGGATTCGCGCTATTTTGGTAAAGTCTGGCAAGTTATTTCTTTTTCTGGATTTTTTTTGGCGCAACTCTTGAAGTCCAATATGCGGGTGGCCTATGATGTTTTGACCCCGACCTATTTTATGCGTCCGGGGATTATCGGCCTCAAGCTGGAATCGGCGACAGATTTAGAAATTACGGTCTTTGCCAATCTCATTTCTCTGACCCCCGGCACATTAAGCCTGGATATCTCCAGTGATCGTAAAGTGCTGTATATTCATGCCATGTATATTGATGACATCAATGAATTGCGCGCTGAGATCCGTGATCTGGAGCGGCGTCTACTTAACGTGATGCGGAATTGACTATGGTAGCGTTTGAACATACCCCCGTTTTAACTTGGGCGCTCAATTTAGCGTTCATCATGCTGTGTATTGGCTTGGTGCTATCGTTTGTGCGTTTGTTTAATGGACCGAAAATGGCGGATCGCATTGTGGCACTAGAGGTCATCGCCTCATTAGTGGTGGGTATTGTGGCCGTATACTCCATCATGACCCGTGATCCGGTATTTCTCGATGTGGCGATTGTGCTGGCTTTAGTCGCTTTTATTGCGGCAGTGGCCTTTGCCAGCTATCTTGAAAAGCGGGGGCGTGCTAAATGATTCTTGAATGGTTGATTGCGCTATTGCTGGTAGGGGGCGCTTTTTTCGCCTTAGTGAGTACTATCGGCTTATTGCGTATGCCGGATTTGCCCACTCGGATGCATGCGACCACCAAAGCTGGGGCTTTTGGTGCGGGGTTAATGCTGGTGGCCGTAGCGATATTCTTTGCCGATATTGGTGTGACCACCCGAGTGATAGCAACGATTTTGTTCATCATGTTAACGGCACCAGTGGCCGCACATGTGATCGCGCGTGCGGCTTATATCGACGG
>PWUP01000357.1 GCA_003562535.1 Gammaproteobacteria bacterium
ATGTCCACGGCGGGCAACTGCCTTTCCCTGAACTGGAGCGGTTTTGACATGAGTCTGGACTCTCAAGCTCTAGCCCTGGCCGAACAGGTCAGTGCCGCTGCCGCTGCTGGCACGCCTATAGCCATTCAAGGCAGTGGCAGCAAGGCGTTTTACGGCCGCCACACAGGCGATGCCCTGCAAGCCCTGGATATGACCACTTACCAAGGCATTGTCAGTTACGAACCCACGGAACTGGTAGTAACCGTAGCCGCTGGCACGTCGCTAGAAACCCTCGATGCCGCACTGGCCGAAGGCGGACAGTATCTCGGCTTTGAGCCGCCGCGTTTTGGTCCCGGCGCCACCGTGGGCGGCACGGTCGCCTGTGGTCTGGCCGGGCCCAGCCGACCTTATACGGGTTCAGTGCGCGATTTCATCCTCGGGGTCAAAATCATCAATGGCAAAGGCGAGATTGTGCGCTTCGGCGGCCAGGTGATCAAAAATGTCGCCGGTTATGATATTTCCCGGCTCATGGCCGGGAGTCTCGGCACCTTGGGGGTAATCCTAGAAGTCTCACTGCGACTGTTACCACGCCCGGCGGTACAGCACACCTTGGTGCATAGCGCCGATGCGGCCACAGCCATCGAGCGCATCGCCCAGTGGGCGCGTCATCCCTATCCGCTAAGCGGCGCGGTCTGTGACGGCCAGCAGTTATACATTCGCTTATCGGGCAGCGCCAGTGGCGTGGCCGCTGCTGCTGATGCCATCGGTGGCGATACCTTGGACGCTGCCGAAGCCCAAACATTCTGGGAGGATTTACGCGAGCAGCGGTTAGCGTTTTTTGCCGGTGATGCGCCGTTATGGCGTTTATCCTTACCACCGGCGACCGCGCCGCTGAACTTGCCTGGTGAATGGTTGCTCGACTGGGGCGGTGCGCAACGCTGGTTGCGCAGCATGGCTGACCCCTACACGATTTTCGACGCCGCCAAAGCCGCTGGCGGTCACGCCAGTGTGTTTCGCGGGGGCGACCGCAGCGGTACGGTGTTCCAGCCGCTGGACCCACCCCTGTTGGCCTTACACCAACGGCTGAAAAGCGGTTTTGACCCAGCGGGTATTTTCAATCCCGGTCGTTTTTATCCAGACTGGTAATCATTATGCAAACCAATCTTGCCGATTTTATTAAAGATACCCCAGAAGGCCGCGAAGCGGATGCGATTCTGCGCAACTGCGTACACTGCGGGTTTTGTAATGCCACCTGCCCGACGTACCAGCTCTTAGGTGACGAATTGGACGGCCCGCGGGGGCGAATTTATCTGGTCAAGCAATTGCTCGAAGGCCAGGACGTGAGCCGCGCCACCCAAGTGCATTTGGATCGCTGTCTGACCTGCCGCGCCTGTGAGACCACCTGTCCTTCGGGGGTCAATTACCATCGCTTAGCCGATATTGGCCGTGGCTTATTGGCCGAAAAAATTCAGCGGCCCTGGCATCAGCGGGTAATGCGCGGTACGCTGCGCCGCGTTATCGCCCACCGCCGCCGCTTCACCCCATTGCTGCGTATGGGGCAAGCGGTACGCGCCGTGTTACCCTCCGTGCTGAAACAAAAAGTCCCGCCCTATCAACAAGCCGGAGCCTGGCCTAACCGGACTCATCCGCGCAAGATGTTAATCTTGGAAGGCTGTGTGCAACCGGCCATCGCCCCGGATATTAACGCCGCCACCGCACGAGTGCTGGATCGTATGGGCATACAAGTCATCCGCGTCCCCCGTGCCGGTTGTTGCGGAGCGGTCAGCTATCATCTGGACGCCCATGAAGAGGGGCTGGACTTTATGCGCCGCAATATCGATGCCTGGTGGCCGCATATTGAAGCCGGCGCCGAAGCCATTGTTATGAATGCCAGCGGTTGCGGGGCAATGGTGGTGGAGTACGGACATTTACTCAAGGACGATCCGCGTTATGCCGATAAAGCTGCCCGTGTCAGCGAACTCAGCCGCGATATTGGCGAAATTTTAGTCGATGAGGACCTGGAGCGATTAACCCTAAAGGCCGATAGTCAACTGGCCTTTCATGCCCCGTGCACCTTGCAACATGCCCTGCGCCGTCATACCGTCGTTGAGCAGGTCTTGCGCCGTTTGGGTTTCACCCTCACCCCAGTGCGCGACGCTCACTTATGCTGTGGCTCTGCGGGCACTTATTCGATTTTGCAACCGGAACTTGCCCAGCAATTGCGCGGCAATAAACTTCAAGCCCTGGAAGCTGGCGACCCGCAAGCGATTGTCACGGCCAATATTGGCTGTTTAGCCCATTTGCAAAGCGGCACAGAGCGCCCGGTTAAACACTGGATTGAGTGGGTGGATGCTGCGTGTCATTAGTTCCAGCGGTGTTGAACCGATAGCGCGGCTGGACAAAATATGAATAAAGAAATTCAGCGGGACAATGTCTTAGCGACCCTGCGAAGCTTCAAGAAAAACCGTGGGGAGAGCTATGGCATTAAAAAAATCGGTGTGTTCGGTTCGGTAGCACGGGGCGAATCCGAACCAGACAGCGATATCGATATCGTGTACGAAACCGACACGCCTAACCTGTTTCGCGCCTCACACATGCGCCAGGAGCTTGAGGAACTGATGGGGCGTCATGTGGATGTGATCAGACTGCGATCCCACATGAACCCCAGGCTCAAGGCACGTATTCAGCAAGAGGCATACTATGTCTCATAATCCGCTGCTTGTTGAGCGGCTGGGGGATGTGCTAGAAGCGCTGGAGCGAATTCCCCGCCGGTTTGCTGGGGTCACAACTCCCGAAGACTTTTACGATGACCCTGATGGGCGAGATCGTCTGGATGCCATCTGTATGGTCTTGATCGCAGTCGGCGAAGCGTTCAAACAAACGGACAGGCAAACAGAGGGCAAGCTGTTGGCTCGCTATCCGGGCATCGACTGGACGGGTGTCAAAGGTGTTCGAGACGTGATAGCGCACGGTTATTTTGATGTCGATGCAGAAGAAGTCTTCGCCATTTGCCAAAACGATATCCCTGTGCTCATTGAGACCGTTCGGGTCATGCTCAAGGATCTAGCCGATGATTCCGCAGGCTGATTCACAGGACGTATAGTCGTTCGCTCTGATTACCAGACTCTTGTTGGTACCGTGTAGGTTGGGCACAGGACGTGCCCGACAGCCCTCTGCAATTCTACGATGTCGGGCAACGCTACGCTTATGCCCGACCTACTGTCCAACTAAAGCACACCAGACAATAATACCTTTTTGCACAAAAAAAGTGCAAAGCACCGCTTATTTGCTTTATAATAGCGCACGCCGGTTGCCGCATGGCGGCCAGTCTGATTGATTTCAAAGATGTAGCGGCTGGCATGATTTCTGCTTTTGCACTAATCTGGAAACGCAAGCGTTTTTTTAAATTGCTAATATACTGACCTTTAAGGAGCTTTTTGTTATGACCCCAGCCGGTATTTTGAATCTCATCAAAGAGAAAGACATTAAGTTTGTTGACTATCGCTTTACCGATACCAAAGGCAAGCAACAACACGTCACTGTTATGGCCGCAACACTAGAAGAAGAAGTCTTCGAAAGCGGCAAAATGTTTGACGGCTCGAGCATTTCTGGCTGGAAAGGCATTAACGAATCCGACATGATTCTGTTGCCTGATCCAACGACTGCGGTGATTGATCCTTTCTACGAGGAAAGCACGCTCAATTTAACCTGTGATGTCCTAGAACCGAATACGATGCAAGGCTACGAGCGCGATCCACGCTCTCTAGCGAAACGCGCTGAAGCCTATTTACAAGCGGTTGGTATTGGTGACACCGCATATTTCGGCCCAGAAAATGAATTCTTTGTGTTCGATGATGTGCGCTGGAGCACCAGCATGCAAAGCGCGGCCTACAAAATCGACTCTTCAGAAGCTCACTGGAACGCTGAAACCATCTACCCCGACGGTAATATGGGTCACCGTCCTGGCATTAAAGGCGGTTATTTCCCTGTACCACCGATTGATTCCCAGCAAGACATGCGCAGCACTATGTGTCTAGCAATGCAAGAAATGGGGCTGATTGTTGAAGTCCATCACCATGAGGTCGCTACAGCGGGTCAAGGCGAGATCGGGGTGCAGTTTAATACTTTGGTCAAAAAAGCTGACGAACTACAAACTTACAAATACTGCGTCCACAACGTCGCCCATAACTACGGTAAAACTGCCACGTTCATGCCCAAACCCCTAGTCGGCGATAACGGTAACGGGATGCATGTTCACCAGTCCATCATGAAAGGTGGCGCTAATTTGTTCTCCGGTGAACTGTATGGCGGACTGTCGGAAACCGCCCTGTATTACATCGGCGGGATCATCAAACACGCTAAGGCCATTAACGCCTTTGCTAACGCCTCGACCAACTCCTATAAGCGTCTGGTGCCCGGTTTTGAAGCCCCAGTATTGTTAGCGTATTCCGCTCGCAACCGTTCAGCGTCCATTCGCATCCCGTGGGTATCCAGCCCCAAAGCCCGCCGCATCGAAGTGCGCTTCCCCGATTCCACCGCTAACCCCTATCTGGCGTTCAGCGCCATGTTGATGGCTGGCATCGACGGTATTTTGAATAAAATTCATCCCGGCGATGCTATGGATAAAGACCTTTATGACTTGCCGCCCGAGGAAGAAAAAGCCATTCCTCATGTCGCTGGTTCATTGGAAGAAGCTCTACAAGCGCTAGATGCTGACCGCGACTTCCTCAAAGCGGGCGGGGTGTTCACCGATGACGTCATCGATGCCTATATTGGGCTAAAAATGGAAGAGGTTTTACGGATGAAAATGAGCACCCATCCGGTCGAATTTGACCTGTACTACAGCGTCTAGTCCTTCACTGGAAATACACCGAAAACGCCCCCTGATTTGGGGGCGTTTTTGTTCCGAGCACAGGAGTGAGTTATGAGCTATGGCACGTCTGATCAGTGATAATCATTATGTGGCTGTGCGTGATGACTACCCGCAACGGGTACTTGAGGCGATGCAAGTCAGCATTCTGGTGCTCGGTGAATCGCTCAGCGTTCGCTACATGAATCCCGCCGCTGAGGTCATGCTCGCCATTAGCCTACGCCAAGCCCGTGGTTTACCCTTTCCGGTGTTTGCCCGGTGTGCGCAACATATCCCATTGGCCTTGCAGCAGTGCTTACACGAAGGCCGTCATTTCACAGAACGTGAAACCACGCTCACCCTGCTGGGTGAGACCATGATCACGGTTGATTTAACCGTAGTGCCTATTGGTTCGCCACAAGGCCCGAATGAAATGCTCATTGAAATGCGCCAGCTCGACCGCCAATTACGTATCAGCCGAGAAGAACTACTGTTGTCTCAACACTACACCAGCCGTCAACTGACCCGCAATTTAGCCCATGAAATCAAAAACCCACTGGGTGGCTTGCGCGGTGCAGCCCAGCTACTAGAAAAAGAGCTGCAAGATGATGCCCTCAAGGAATATACGCGCATCATCATCGGCGAAGCCGACCGGCTGCGTAACTTAGTTGACCGGATGCTCGGCCCATCTCGCCCTCCCAACCATGCGGTGATCAATATTCATGAGATCCTAGAGCGGGTACGCAACCTAGTGCTGGCGGAAAATAACCCTGATTTATACATTGGTAAAGATTATGATCCGAGTATCCCCTGTTTGAGCGGTGATGCGGATCGGCTGATTCAGGCAATCCTCAATATTGTGCGTAATGCGGTGCAGGCGATCGAGGGACGTGGCACCATTTTGTTACGCACCCGGATTCAACGCCAATGCACGATTGGTCAGAAACGCCACAAACTGGTCGCTCGGGTTGAGATTATTGATGCCGGCCCCGGCATTCCTCAGCGCTTACAAGAAAATATCTTCTATCCCATGATCAGCGGTCACTCGCAAGGCACGGGTTTAGGGTTGCCGATTGCCCAGATCCTAGTGAATCAGCACGGTGGGTTGATTGAATTCACCAGCCGCCCCGGAGAAACGGTATTCATCTTACTTTTACCGTTAGACGGTCACGATGGCTAAGCGCCCGCAAATCTGGGTGATTGATGACGATCACGCCATTCGCTGGGTGCTGTCTCGGGCGCTCAGCAATGCCGAGTTGGACGTATCCACATTCGAGGACGGCCATCGAGCCTTAGAGGCGCTGCAGCAAACCACCCCGGATGTCATCATCGCCGATATCCGAATGCCGGGGATAGACGGGTTAACCCTACTCAAACGCTTGCAGGATCACTCGCCCCATCTGCCGGTGATCATCATGACGGCTCACTCTGATCTGGACAGTGCCGTAGCCGCGTATCAAGGTGGCGCGTTTGACTATCTACCCAAACCGTTCGATGTTGACGAGGCTGTGGCGCTGGTCAAACGCGCCCAAGCCCGTTACGCCCAACCCACTCTCAGCGGCACAGCCATCCGCCCCAAAACCGAAACCCGCTTGCCAGAGCTGATTGGTGAAGCCCCTGCTATGCAAGAGGTGTTTCGCGCCATTGGCCGGTTGTCGCGCTCGCATATTACGGTGTTAATTAACGGTGAATCAGGTACGGGTAAGGAACTGGTGGCCCGCGCCCTACACCGTCACAGTCCACGCCGTAGCGGGCCATTCATCGCCATCAATACAGCCGCTATTCCCCATGATCTGCTTGAATCAGAGCTGTTTGGCCATGAACGCGGTGCCTTTACCGGGGCGCAAACCTCACGCCAAGGGCGCTTTGAACAAGCCGATGGCGGCACCTTATTTTTAGACGAAATCGGCGATATGCCCGCTGAGTTACAAACTCGTCTGCTGCGTGTACTGGCTGAGGGTGAATTTTACCGTGTCGGTGGTCATACCCCCACCCGCGTTGATGTGCGGATTATCGCCGCCACCCATCAGGATTTGGAGCAATCGGTGCGCGCCGGTCGCTTTCGTGAGGATTTGTTTCACCGCCTGAACGTCATCCGTATTTATTTACCTGCACTGCGCCAGCGCCGTGAAGACATCCCACCCCTACTGCACTATTTTCTGCGCTCAGCCGCCCATGAGCTGGCCGTCGAACCCAAACGGCTGCGCCCCGAGGCTGAACAATTTTTAAGCCAATTGGACTGGCCGGGTAATGTCCGCCAACTGGAAAATGTGTGTCGCTGGCTCACGGTTATGGCCTCAGGACAAGACATTCACTTGGCTGACTTGCCCAGTGAACTGCGCGCCCACACCCCCGATGCAGCGGATCATGTGCCCCAAGCCTGGGATATCTCCTTACAACAATGGGCGTATCAACATATTGGTCACAGTCGTTTACCGCTATTGGACACGGCCTTACCGGCTTTCGAGCGCACCTTAATTAAAGTTGCCTTAGAGCACACCGGCGGTCATCGCCAAGAAGCTGCCCGCTTGCTGGGCTGGGGACGCAATACTTTGGCAAGGAAAATTAAAGAGTTAAATTTGGACTAACCATTGCCAGCAGGCAGCCCTGCAGGTTGTATAGCCATTCAAGCTGATTACCAGACAAAAACGGCAGGTTGGGCAAAAGTGTAGCGTTGCCCGACATCATAGGATGGCTGACGGGCACGTCCTGTGCCCGACCTGCCGC
>PWUP01000016.1 GCA_003562535.1 Gammaproteobacteria bacterium
GCCGCCTTATTTGCGCTGTTATTAGACTTACAAGGACACAGCGAAGCGGAAATTACAGCGGCCTTAGATCAGTTACTGGAGGCACAGATGCCGGTCATCCGTAGCGCTGATGAGGCTCGCCTTTGGTTAGACGCTTTGCGGCTACGCTATGCCCGCTGGCAGCAAGGGGGCCGGTCATGAGCACTGCGGTGATTAAAGTGGCTCTGGTGGGCCATACCAACACGGGGAAGACCTCGCTGTTGCGCACTCTGATCCGCGATACCCAGTTTGGGGAAATCGCCAACCGCGCCAGCACCACGCGCCATGTTGAGGGGACGGCGTTGCTGGTTGACGGCCAGCCGATGATTGCGTTCTACGACACCCCAGGTTTAGAAGATTCCATCAGTTTGCTGGAGCATTTGGAGCAGTCTGGCGAACCGCAGGATTGGGTGGCGCGTATTGAACAGTTTTTAAACAGCGAAGACGCGCAGCAGACGTTTGCCCAAGAGGCTAAATCGCTGCGGCAAATCGTGGCCTGCGATGTGGTGATTTATGTGATCGATGTGCGCGAGCAGGTCTTAGGCAAATACCGTGATGAACTGACGTTGCTGATCCGCAGCGCCCGCCCGGTGATTCCCTTACTGAATTTTATCGACAGCCCCGCTGCCCGCAATGAGCAATGGCGCCAACATTTGATCCGCCTTGGCCTACACGCCAGCCTAGGGTTTAATCCGTTGATCAGCGATGCGCAGGCGGAGCGGCGCTTATTTGAAAAAATGCGTGCATTAAATGATGGGTTGTATGAGCCACTAGGCCAGGTGATGGCCGATCTGGATCAGCGCCGGAACCGTTTGCGGCGAGTCGCTGCGGATTTAATCGCGGATTTACTCATCGATGTGGCGGCTTATGCACCGCCGGTGACTCAGGATAATGCTCAGGCTTTAGAGGATCCCCGCCGCGAGTTGGCCGCTCAGGTGCGGGAACGTGAATGGCACAGTGCCAGCGAAATGCTCAAGACCTTTGGGTTTAATCAAGGCGATTACGCCCCAGAAGATGTGTTCATCCATACAGCCGCCGATGGTCACACTTGGCTGACCTTAGCCAGCCTGAAACATCTGGGTATCCGCAGCAGCAGCGGGATTGCTGCGGGTGCCAGTGCGGGTTTAGCGGCGGATCTGCTCGTCGGTGGCCTCAGCTTGGGTGTAGGTGCCGCGACTGGAGCGGCCTTAGGCGGCATGTATCGATTACGCGCCCAGAGTCGCTTGCTGATGATGCATTTACGCGGACAGACACCGATATACGTCAGCAATGCCACCTTGTATCAACTGGCGGCTCGCCAGCTCACCTTGGCCGATGGCCTATTGCGGCGTGGCCATGCAGCGGTACACCCCCTGCGCCTCGATGCTACGCTGCTGGAGCAGTACCGCCACCGCATCGAACTGGCACCTCCCGAAGTGCTGGCTCAAGCTCGGGTGACTCCGAGTTGGTCCGGGCTGATCGGTCCGGCCTTAGGTCGTGAGCGTGAAGCCGCCCGCCAGCACTTAACCACCGCTTTGGAACAGTTGCTGGATACTGAGTAAGCAATGCCGTCGGGCTGTATATAATACAGGATTAATAAATAGTTAAGCTCGATACCGCCTGCAACTCATCGCATCATGAAACATTGAAACACAATCAACACTGGCATGATGCGCGGAAACCGATAGAATTAGAGCCGGTAACGATCTGTTATATTAAGCCTGTTAAACAGACCGCCAAATATTTTTAGCGATGAGTCTACATTCACCAAACTATTAAGGAGACCATGATCATGAGTTGTTACCTGCGCCACCGCGCTGCATCATGCTTGTTCGCGGGTTATCTCACCGTGATAGGGGGAACGAGTGCTTGGGCGCAAGACTCGACCGCCCTTTTACAACAACAACTTGATGAAGCTCAGCAGATTGTCAACCAGCTTGAAATGCAAATTGACACTTGGAACCAAGATCTCACGGCCTTACAGCAACAGTTTGTCAAAGAGGTCGAACACAAAGCCTTATTAAGGGTACGCGCCGAGCATCTGCAATCGACGTTACACGCCATGGAAAGCGAGCGCGACCGTTTACAAGGTGTTGTCGAGCAAGTTGAAACAGAACGCGATGAATTATTAGCCGATTTAGAAACTAGCCGTGCGGACATTAGTCAGTTGCAGCAACAAACGGCGGAACTCAGTGAAAATATCAGCGGACTTGAAGACGCCCTGCAAAACAGTTGGGCGCTGCTCAGTACGGCTGAAGCAGAACGCTATGCACTGGAGACTGAACTGGCCGAAGCCCAGGCTGCGGCTGCGGATACCGCCGAGCAGATGCAGGCCGAGCTTGACGCCCGCGCTGAGCGTATAGTGAACTTAGAGGCGGAGATTGAGCAACGCGAAGCGACGCTGGCTGAACGCGATGCCACCATCAGCGATCTTGAAACCCAAGTGGCTGGGCTGGGTGATGACCTCCAGCAGTTGGAAACCCGCCTTGCGGCTCGCGACAGTGCCATTGAAACCAGAGATCTGCACATTACTGAGTTACAGCAGGATTTAGCAGAGCGTAACAGCGCCTATCAAGCGGTCACCGCAGAACGAGATCAGCTCGATCAGCGGGTTACTGAACTGGATACTGCTTTAGCGGACTCGCAGGCTGAAGCACAAGCTCAAGCGCAACAATTGAATGCTCAGATTGCGACCTTGGAGCAATCAAGTGCCGAGGCTGCAGCGGCTGCCCAGGCGCGTGAGTCAGCGTTGGAAACGGATTTGGCTCAGGCTAATGCGATGATCGCCCGTCTTGAAGAAGACAGCACGGCACTCAGCGCTGTGGTCAGTGCACAAACTGAGCGCATGGAAGAGCTGGAGCAGGATCTGGAATTGGAGAACCGGCGTATTGCTAATTTGCAGCAACAGCGCGATACGCTGGAAGAGAGCTTGGCGGTTGAACAGCGGCGCATCAGTAATCTGCAAGCTCAGCGTGATGTGCTCAATGAGCAGCTTGCTGCACAAATGGAAGCCATCGAAGAGATGAGCAGCGAGGTTTATATTGTTCAGTCGGGTGATACGCTGGGCAGCATCGCGGCGCAATTTTACGGCAGTTCAGCGCAATGGCGGCGCATTCTCGAAGCCAATGACATCAGCGATCCCAATCGAATTCGGGTCGGGATGGAGTTGACGATTCCGCGCTGATGAGATGCCCCCACTTTAATACATAACGCTGTCGGGCACGTCCTGTGCCTGACATGCCTCAACTTCGTCACTACTCGTTCCCACGCTCCTGCGCTCCTGCGTGGGAATGCATACTAATCATTCAGTCCCCTCTCCTCCATTTATGGGGGAGAGGGCTAGGGTGAGGGGGTAAACTTTTGATTCAAAGCCCCTCACCCCAACCCTCTCCCAAAGGGAGAGGGAGCTTTGGGAACGAGATAAACCTCGTCATTCAATCCCTAGCGGAATGACGGTAGGGCGATCGGGCATATCCTATGCCCGACCTGTCATCACGCTGAAGGCGCTAGCTAAAAAAATACAGACATGTCAATATAACAGTCTGAATGACCTGAGCTGGAGCGGTCAGCGATGAACGTGAATCTTCCCTGTTTTTTGCTCCCTTCCGCACGCTGTTGGTGTCACCCATCCGAGATTCAGCGTGTTGGTAATTGTCTTCTTTATGCTGCTCGTCCTAGGCTTACTAGCGGTCACTATAGAACAGGAACATCGTTACGCCATTGACAGAGCCTTGCGAGAGGCTACCAAACTGACCCAGCTTGTGGCGTTCGAATTCAACGATCTGTTTAGTGATACTGATGAAGTGCTCCAAGCATTGGTGCGGTTGGTGCCGGAACAGAGCCAAGATCGGATCGGTGAGACCTCAGTAAATGAGTGGCTGCGCGCGTTCACTGACAGCATCACTGGCGTAGAGGCGCTGAATCTGTTCGACGCTGATGGGGGGTTACGCCATTCCTCCATCGATGGACTGGAAGCGGTGACCATCGCTGACCGCGATCACTTCCGGGCGCTGCGGGAACATCAGGATCAACAAACGAGTTTTTCCGAAATACTGACGGCTCGCACCACGGGCAACCCCGCACTGTTTCTGTTACGCGCACTGCGTGACACACAGAGCCAGTTCCTCGGTGCCGTGGCTGCGGTCATCAACCCCCAGCGGTTTGATACCCTGCGCCAAGTCGGTATAGCCCCGACTGGGGTGGCGTTGCTGTGCCGCAGTGACATGATGACCTTGGTCGCACGCTATCCGCCATCCGACGAGGTCGAGCTTAACCGTCCGTTGTCGTTGGATCATCCTATTAGCCAACGGGTGCTGGTCGGTGAACGCTCGGGAACGTTGCGCTATACGGTCGAGGGTGAACGATGGCTTGGCAGCTTTCAGGTTCTGCAAGACTACCCCTTTTATGTACAGGTCACTTTCTCTGAGGCTTACGTCTTAGCCAGTTGGTGGCGTTATATGGAGCAAATGAGCGGGCTAGCGGCTTTACTGATACTGGGCGGTGGGCTCAGTGTGAGACATGGGTGGCAAGCTCAGCAGGCTCAGCAGGCGGCGCTAAAGGCGCTACAAGAGAGTGAACACGACCTCAAGCAAACCCTGCGCCTATTGCAAGCTGCATTGGAGAGTTCACCCTACGGCACCCTGATTGTAGATGCTCCAGAGGGGCGTATTCGCTTTGCCAATCGCGCTGCACGAGCCATTCTACATGCGAATACAGGCTCGAACCTACCCGTGATTGACCGCAATTTCTTCGCCCAATATGCCGCATACTGGCAGATTCAGCATGCCGATGGAACGTCCGTATCCCTAGAACAATTGCCGCTGAACCGGGCAATCATCCACGGTGAGGAGATCCAAGACGAGGAATTATCAATCATCCGTGCAGGAGGCACTGAAGCTGACCAACACTGGTTTAGTGTGTCAGCGGCACCTATTCGGGATGATAACGGGGTGATCACTGCCGGTATCAGTGTGGGGGCGGACATCACGCTGCTCAAACGCGCTCAAGATCGACTTCAGCGTAGCGCCCATTATGATGCCCTGACCGGCTTACCTAATCGCATTTTACTCGCCGACCGTCTAGAACAGGCTATTGCCCGTGCGCAACGCCACAGTCATTGCCTCGCGGTGGTGTTCATCGATCTGGATCACTTCAAACCGGTCAACGATCAACACGGTCACGCTATGGGGGATGCATTGCTCATCGCGATTGCTGAGCGCATGCAGCAAAATTTACGCCATGTGGATACTTTGGCTCGCTTGGGCGGTGATGAGTTTGTAGCCGTGCTCTCTGATCTGGGTGAATACAGCGATGCTTGGCCCTTGGTGCAGCGCTTGCTTGATGCCTGTGCCACACCACTCAATGTGGGTGGAGTTAGCTTATGTGTGTCAGCCAGCATTGGCGTTGCGCTGTACTCGCAGGATAACGTCCTGAGTATCGATCAATTGCTGCGTCAGGCTGATCAAGCCATGTATCACGCCAAAATGCAAGGCAAAAATTGTTGGTATTGCTGCGAGCTTAACACCGATACACCTTGTTAAGGTAAGCGTTCAGCCCCCATGCCTTAAGCTCCCTCTCCCTTTGGGAGAGGGTTGGGGTGAGGGGCTTTGAATCCAAAGTTCCGTAGGGTGGGCACCCCGTGCCCACCCTACAAAGCTACAAAGCTCTGGATATGGCGTGCAGCGATCAACTGGCTCGCTGTGCTAAGATTTCTACAGCAGGCAAGGCTTTACCTTCTAGGAACTCTAAAAACGCCCCACCACCGGTCGAAATATAGCCAATGCGTCCAGCAACGCCGTATTGATCAATAGCGGCTAAGGTATCCCCGCCGCCCGCAATGGAAAACGCCGGGCTATCGGCAATGGCACGCGCCAACGCCTCCGTGCCCTGACCAAATGCGGCAAACTCAAACACACCGACCGGCCCGTTCCACACAATGGTACCTGCTGATTTTAATAATTCAGCATAGCGAGCCGCTGTGCGTGGACCGATGTCGAGAATTAACTCATCGGCACCCACCGCATCGACAGAGCGGGTGATGGCGGGTGCATCGGCACTGAACTCAGTGGCACACACCACATCTTCTGGTACGGGAATCTCGGCACCGCGCTGTTTGGCCAGAGCCATAAGCTGCTGAGTATCAGCGATTAAATCGGCTTCATGCAGTGATTGCCCAACGCCATGACCAGAAGCCGCGATGAAGGTATTGGCAATCCCACCGCCCACAATCAGTTGATCAACCCGATCCAGCAACGTCGCCAGCACCGTCAATTTCGTCGAGACTTTCGACCCACCGACAATAGCCACTAAAGGCCGTGCTGGCTCGGCTAAGGCTTTGCCTAAGGCATCCAGTTCAGCAGCCAATAGCGGTCCGGCACAGGCCACCGGTGCATAGCGGGCAATGCCATGAGTAGTCGCCTGAGCACGGTGAGCCGTACCAAAGGCGTCCATGACAAACACATCGCATAAGGCCGCTAATTTCTGCGACAGCGCGTCGTCGTTGCTTTTCTCGCCGGGATTAAAACGACAGTTTTCCAACAACACCACTTGACCGGGAGCGACCGCTACGCCGTCCACCCAATCCCGCTGTAGCGGCACGTCACGCTCCAGTAATTCGCTCAGCCGCACGGCTACCGGCGCCATGGAATCGGCCTCGGAGAATACGCCCTCTTTGGGACGCCCCAGATGCGAGGTAACCATGACCGCAGCACCGGCCTCTAGGGCTTGGCGAATCGCCGGCAAGGAGGCACGGATGCGCACATCCGAGGTCACCTTGCCGTCTTTAACCGGCACATTGAGATCGGCGCGAATAAACACACGCTTACCCGCTAAGTTGACCTCATCCATGCGCAGTACGTGAGGGAGTTTTAAAGCCATGGTATTGCCCTCCTCACGTTGAATTTAACGACTGGCCTGCATCAACACCAAGGTGGTATCCAGCATGCGATTAGAGAAGCCCCATTCGTTGTCGTACCAGCTCAACACTTTGACCAGATTGCCTAATACTTTGGTTTGGCTGGCATCAAAAATGCTCGAACGTGGATCGTGGTTAAAGTCCATCGATACCAGTGGCTCCTCGTTATACCCCAATACACCTTTGAGCTCACCAGCAGCCGCTTGCTGGATGATTTGGTTGACCTCGGCCACGCTGGTGTCACGTCCGGCAGTAAAGGTCAAATCCACCACTGAGACATTGATGGTCGGCACCCGCATGGCAAAACCATCCAGCTTGCCGTTGAGATCCGGCAATACTAGACCGACGGCAGCGGCAGCCCCCGTTTTGGTAGGAATCATGTTTTGCGTTGCTGAACGCGCCCGCCGCAGATCTTTGTGATACACATCGGTCAAGACCTGATCATTGGTGTAAGCATGAATGGTGGTCATGAGACCGGACTGAAAACCAAGCTGAGTGGCTAATGGCTTGACCACCGGAGCTAAACAGTTGGTGGTGCAGGACGCATTGGATACCACCGTGTCAGAGGCTTTCAATACATCGTGGTTGACGCCGTACACCACCGTGGCATCGACATCTTTGCCGCCGGGGGCGGAAATCAA
>PWUP01000240.1 GCA_003562535.1 Gammaproteobacteria bacterium
ACACATCGAATCCATCAAGCAAACCGCATACGCCGTCCTGGGTGACGACGCTAGGGTGATCCTTTTTGGCTCACGCGTTGATGACGCCAAAAAGGGCGGGGACATTGATCTGCTATTTGAAACCGACCACCCGGTCAGCAACCGCGCAGCTACCATCGGGGCGATCTATGCCGCGCTGATTCGACGACTGGGAGACCGCAAGATCGACATCCTGCTCAAAGACAGCGCAACCCCCTCAGCCCCCGTGCTCGACATTGCAAAACAAACCGGCATCCAGCTATGAGTCTCAAATATCTGCCGGAACATGCACAACCGGCGCTACTGGCTCTCGATTTGGCAATCAAGCAGGCCAAGCACCTGCGCTACAGCCAAACCACCCTGTTTGCGCTGCCCATTGATCTGGCCTGGGTGCAAAACTTGGGTGAGCAACCCGAGTGGGCTGAAAAAGTCGAAGCTTTTGTCAGTCGCTTTGGCAGACTGCAAGACCACCTGGGTGAAAAACTGCTGCCACGTATGGCGGCTCTGGTTGGCGAAAACAGCAAAACACTGCTCGATTAACTAAACAACAACGTCACATCATCCGTGAGGCGGGATTGCATCATTTTGGAAGAAACCGGCCAAACCAATACAATTGAACGCTTTAATGCCACATTAAGACAACGAGTGTCTCGTTTAGTCAGAAAAGCCCTGTCGTTTTCAAAGACGCTCGAAAACCACATTGGAGCGATTTGGTATTTCGTTCACCATTACAGAATGACGAGCTTAAAGAATAGTGTGCAATAATCATGAGTCCGGCAATCAGGGCAAACGACTATACAACAATCCCTGTTCTTGGGCGTAGCGGACGAGATTAACCCGCCCCTGTACGCCAAGTTTTTCATAGATATTGTGCATGTGTTGTTTGACCGTGCCCTCAGCGATACCCACTTGGCGAGCGATTTCTTTGTTGCGCATGCCCTGCGCAACCCAACGCACAATCTCCAGCTCACGGGGTGTTAACCCTCCATGTAGCGTCGATTTACCCGGATCATTAACCAGCTTGCGCAAGGCTTGTGCCACAACATTTTTTTCCAACCATGTACCGCCCGCATGGACATGCCGCACACAATGAACCAGTTGTTGCGGAGCCATTTCTTTGAGAATGACGCCGCGCACCCCAAGCCGCACAGCAGCAATCATGTCATCTTCGCTTAATGCTGCGGTTAATAAAATCACTTGGGGGGATTCTGTGTCTAAGGATAAAGCCCGCAACACATCCAGACCGTTAAACCCGGGTATGAGTAAATCGAGGAGGACAATATCCGGTTGCAAGCCTCTGATGGTGTCCAAAGCTTCACTGCCACTGCTGCATTCTGCCACTACCGTGAAATCAGGTTCTAGCTCCAGTAAATACCGCAGTCCACTGAGCACAATGCGGTGATCATCCACTAACACTAAGCGGATGGGCGTGGGGGTTGTGTCGTCAGCCATTAGGCGTCTGTGGTCTGAGATAAAGGTAACTGAATATTTAGGCGACTGCCCTGCGCTGAAGAATCAATGATCAGTTGTCCCTTAAGCTGGCTGATGCGGCTGCTCAAAGAAATCGGCTCTTGTTCGCTATCACGCAGTTCGTCCAAGCTACGGCGGCCACGAAAGGCAAACCCCCGTCCATCATCTTCGACGCTGATCCACACTTGATGGCCACGCACGTCAATCGACCAATGCACCCGAGTACAGTGACTATGGCGAGCGGCATTAACCAACGCTTCCCGAACGATATGGTACACATCATCCTCTAATTCCGTCGGCAGCTTTTCGATAGAAGGCCGGATTGCGGTTTCAACCAGAATGGGCCAGTCGCGGCCAATAGTGCGAGTCAGTTCCCGCAGGCGATTAATCAGTGGAGCTAACGTCGGTTCTTGAGACGGCTCTGGATGACGGAACAGAGGCTTATAGCTGTCTACAAAACGGCGCAACTCGCTTTGTTCACGCGCAATACTGTGCTGGATATCCTGCAGCAACGGCGACACCGCATCGGGATCACGCTGCCATTGGATGTGTATGGCCTGAAGTTTCAGAGCAATACTGGTTAAATTCTGCAATAACCCATCATGGAGATTGCGAGCCAGTTGTACGCCTTCCTCACTGACTCCCGGACGCGCCTTGGGTAAGTCACGCTGCTGATACATCGCGCCCATATCCGTGGTGATTTGTCGAGCGACAATCGCGGCTAATAGCAGATCATCGGCACACAGATTGTCACGATCCAGTACCCATACCCAGCCGTCAACCTCAGGGCTGGTAAGGCGCAGTGCTAAAACACTGGTGATGGCGTACTGTTGTTGTAACCGCGTATTCAACGGGGTGCCCTGCCACAGTTGCTGTTGGGTATGGTCATCATAAACCAAAGTCGGTTTTTTGCGACTTGCATCCGGCGATAAGAAATGCTTGTCTTGTAACTCAGCCGCAACCAGTGGCTCAAAGGCGGTCGGGGATTCCCGACTGTATACCACCTGCTCCTCACGGTAATAGCTCACATTCAGCCACGGTTCGTCAGGCTCATGCCACACCATCAGCACTCGAGGGGCTTGAAAAATCGTGGCGACCGATTGAACAAGGACATGACTGAGCGCTTCATCGGGGACGTTGCGTGGCCAATTGGCCAGTTGGATCAGCTCCTGACGTAACCAATGGCAGTGATAGACTAAATAACCCAGCAGCATAAACACCGCTAACACGTGCCCGCCCAGTACGGCTAAATGCAGTGGCCATGAGAGGGGCGATGCGGGCCACTGTCCGTAACTTGACCAGTGCCCATTGAGTACCAGCCCGATATACCCCGCAACAATCGCCACTAGGGTGATCGACATCCCCCGCCAGCCCCAGCGCAGGCTGGCCGTCACGATGGGAAACAGCATGTGCAAGTAATGGTAATCACTGAGCCTATCGAGTCGCACAAGTAGCCAAGCGAGAATGGCTAAATCCAATAAATGGGTCAGTAAGCCAAGATAATGAACCCACTGATAATGCTGCCAGCTCAAGCCAAGTAATAACACCGCGACCCCAAAATAGATCACATAGGGCAAAGTGTCACTATGTACGGAACTGAGCAGCGGTTGTTGGCTACTGGCTAATACAATAAATGCGGCCAACATTAAACGACTGGCAACCAGCAGTCGTTCTGTCTGGTAATAGGCGATATACAGCGAATTATGGGGCTGCACATTCGCCATCGGTTTCACGCCACGGTAGTCAAGATCAAACTAGGCCGCACAATCAACACTGACGACGGTCTCGCCGCCGTCGTCCAAGCGCAGTGCGGTTAAACGATTGCCCCAGGCACAGCCGCTGTCTAAGGCATACACTCCAGGGGCGCGGTAATAGCCCAGTGCGGCCCAATGTCCAAACACGATGTTTAAGTCGGCATTGCGCCGCCAAGGGATTGCAAACCACGGCAGCAGGTTTTCAGGTGCCTGTTGGGGCGTTTCTTTGTTAGCAAAATCTAAGCCTCCATCGTCAATCCGACAAAAACGCATCCGAGTCAAGTAATTCGCACTGCATCGCAGGCGATCCATGCCACTGAGGGTATCTTGCCAGCAATCCGGTTGTGAACCGTACATAACGGCGAGAAACTCTTGGTAATCCGGCCCGCGCAATACGCTTTCCAGCTCGCGGGCGCAGGCTTGCGCCTGAGCCAAATCCCACTGCGGAGCCAAGCCGGCATGAACTAGGGTAAACCCCAAATCGGCGTCGTGGTGCAGCAACGGTAAACAGCGTAACCAATCCAATAATTCTGCCGCATCCGGCGCGTCGAGAATCGGTTGTATGGTGTCCTTGGCGCGGGCTTTAGCATGACCACCGGCAATCGCCAGCAAACTCAAGTCATGGTTACCTTGCACTGTAATCGCGGTTGAACCCAGTTGCTTGACCAGGCGCAAGGTCTCCAGCGACTGCCCTCCACGGTTGACGAGATCACCCACAAACCACAGACGATCCACTGTCGGATCAAAACGAATCTGTTCCAGCAAGCGTTGTAAAGAGTCGCAACACCCGTGAAGGTCGCCAATTGCATAAATTGCCATAAGACTATAATTTCTCTAATGTGATCTGCCGAAACCAACCGCCGACCAGCGCCGGTTGGTCATTCAGCACCCGCAGTTCGGGGTGAGCGGCTAGCAGGGGTTCAAATTCAACATCGGTGCGGGTTGCCAAACGACCGATGAGCGGAGCGATGAAACGGCGCAGCGGTGCGCGCTGCCCACTGCGTAGAAATTTATCCACAATCAGTAACTGCCCACCGGGACGCAGTACCCGTACTGCCTCGGCGAGTGTGCGCTGGGGCTGGGGTGCCACGGCCAAAATCAGATGCAAAATGACGGCGGCGCAACCGGCATCGGCACAGGGAAGCTGATGGGCATCACCCTGCACTAAGTGAACAGTTGCCGCCGTAATAGGCTGCCGCCGCTGCGCCCGCCGCAACATCGCTGGGGTGAGATCCACCCCGAGATACTCTGGTCCTGGCGGCAGCAAGGGGATATCCAAGCCACTGCCGACCCCCACCAGCACGACCGGAGCGCCTGTTTGTGGCCGTAAGTGCACCAAGCTGGCGCGGCGAGCATTGAGCGTTGCCTGCATCACCAGCGCATCGTAAAACGGAGCCATCAGGGTATAACTATACCGTAACATATTCAATCCCCTTGGCGGTTTGCGACATCATTACTGAGGGTGGCGAAGTCTTGTGGTGACAAGGTCTCGGCGCGTGCTGAAGGGTCAATGCCCAACGCAGACAGTGCGGATTCGTCCACATAACCGCGCAGGCTATTGCGCAACGTCTTGCGCCGCTGACTAAAGGCTTGGGCAACCAAGTGGGCGAATTGCACTGGATCATGCAGAACAATAGGCGGTTGAGCATAGGGCAGCAAACGCACCACAGCGGAGTTCACTTTAGGACGCGGCTGAAATGCGTCGGCACCGACGCCGAATAAGTAGTCCACTCGGCAGACCGTTTGCACCATCACCGACAAGCGCCCGTAGTCTCCGCCACCAGGGGCAGCCGCCATGCGCTGCACCACTTCTTTTTGCAACATTAAGTGCATATCCGCGATAACATCCGCTTGGGTCAGCAGATGAAATAACAGCGGTGTCGAGATGTTGTAGGGTAAATTACCGATAATTCGCAGCGGGCGCTCATCCGTGCGCAATGCGGCGAAATCGAAGGCTAAGGCATCCGCAGCATGCAGACGTAAACCTGAACCGGCGAGCGTGGTGTGTAATTCAGCCACTAAGTCACGATCCAGTTCGACCGCATCCAGCTCACCCACGGCTTGCAACAGCGGTCGGGTTAATACCCCATGCCCCGGACCGATTTCGACCAGATGTTGCCCAGGCCGGGGAGCGATGGCAATCAGCAGCTGCTGGATGACGGTGTCATCGTGCAGAAAGTGCTGGCCAAAGCGTTTACGAGGTGGGGGTAAAGCCATCGCTTAACCACGAATTTCGACGTAAGAACGATCGCGCAATTGCCGCAGCCACAACGCCCATTCTTCTTCAGCCTTGCGGCGCATTAAGGCTTCACGAAGCTGTTCGCGTTGCGCTTCATCGGCTAAGTGCTGCTGACGACGCTCCAGCACTTCGGCAATATGCCACCCTTGATCGGTTTGAAACGGTTCGCTGAGTTGGTTAAGGCGTAGGCTGGCAACTGCTTCAGCAAAGCGTGGGCTGGGTTCGCCGGGATTTAACCAGCCTAAGGCGCCACCACGGTTGGCACTGTCGATATCGGTGGAATTCGCCCGAGCTAAATCGGCGAACGAGGCACCCGCGTTGATCCGCTCACGCAGACGGCGTAACCGGGTTTGTGCCTCGGCGTCGGTCAGACCATTTGCCGTACTGAGCATAATATGCCGCACCCGTTGTTGGGTCACTGGGCGCAATTGCTCACCCCGAGCATCCAATAACAACAGCAAATGATAGCCTTGGGCGCTGCGCAGTGGCGGGCTGATCTGGCCGGGGGACATTTGCGGGACAATTTCGGCAAAAGAGCGCGGTAAACTGGCGGCGGCCAACCATCCCAATTCACCGCCTTGCAGGGCTTCGCGCCCATCGGAAACTGCGACGGCCAGTTGCTGGAAATCAGCCCCTTGACGCAGTTGCTGTATAACCTGCTCGACCCGCTGTTGCGCCTGAGATAGCACTTGTGAGCTGGCATTGGGGGCGACAGCGATTAAAATCTGAGCCAAGCGGTATTCACGGGAACCGCCAGCACTATCGGCACGGCTTAAAGCGTTGTCGATTTCTTGTTCTGAAACGGTGATTTGGCGATCTATCACCTGCTGACGTAGGCGCTGTGCCAGAACTTGACGGCGCACATCATCACGAAATTCGGCAAAATCCATCCCCTCTTGCTGCACCGCTGTGCGCAGTTGCTCCACGGTGAGTTGGTTTTGGCGGGCAATACGATCCACCGCAGCCTCTAAACTGGGGTCATCGACGCTAATTCCACGACGTTCGGCAGCTCGGACTTGTAAGCGTTCGTCAATCATGTTTTCCAATACTTGGCGGCGCAAAACGTCTTGCGGTGGTGCGTTCGCTCCACGGGCGCGGATGCGCTGACGCACAGCCGTCAGTTCCCGCTCTAACTCAGAGAGCGTAATCACATCGTCTTCGACCACCGCGACAATGCTATCCAGTCGATCACCGGCCGCACCGGCATCAGGTCCGGGGCCAAATTGCAATTGTGCAGTCGCGGACTGTGCCATTAACAGCCCAAGACCGATAAGAATACATCGGATCATTCTATTCATGTTAACTCATTCAATACTTAGCGGGTACAGCATCCATGTCACATTAAACTCCGTGATCAGCCTCACCGTTCACCTCCCTGTGACTGGATTCCGCCCATCCCTGGCGGAATGACGATAGCGGTAGGTCGGGCAAAAGCGCAGCGTTGCCCGACAGCATACGATGGCCGAATCCACAGGAGTCCGATCATCAAGGCACATGACTATAACCCGGAACCGTGTCTTGCAATAAGCGGTCGATGCTGCGCCCCACATTGGATAACCCTTTTAATTCCAATTGCAGATATACCGCATTACGGGTTTCGGTGTCCTCGGGTTTATCGCGGCGCTGGCTGGCCAGAAAACGCAACGCCCAACAGCAGTCATTATACTCAGCACCGACTAATACATTCAGATTACGTTCCAAATCCAGTGCATACTGCCACCGTCCGAGAAACCGCCAATTCTGATCCAGCGGCCACACCACCGAGAGATCAGCCTGTTCTAAAGCATTATCCACATAGGAATGCGAGAGGTTGATGACCCGATCCGGTCGCGGTTGATAACGCCATTGAACACTGCTGCGCCGCGTGGCATTGCGTTCAGGATCCCATTGATAAGTGCCTTGGACACTCAAACGGTGATTAAAGCTTATCCGCCCCTCAGCAATCGGACCGGAAGTGCTGGCACGTTCAGGCGGGGCATCGGCCTCCAGAGTGACTCGGCGATCTTGAAAATAGAGAATCTGGCCGAGGCTTAAACGCAGCCATTCACGCCCACTGGCGGCGGGCAATACCCGAGTGGTCAGCGCCAGGGTTAACTGATTGGCGTCACCCACCCGATCTGCACCGGTGAAGCGATTCTCCAGAAATAATCCGGTTAAACTGCGCTCCACAGCGGCGGTATCAAACACCGGAATGTCCCGCTGGTCACGATACGGCGTATAGAGATACACTAATCGCGGTTCCAACGTGTGCAGACCAACGCTGTGCTCACCCCGTTGCAGAGGGCGATCAAAAAACAAGCCGGTATCCACACTGAAAGTCGGCACACTGCGCTGAGGTTGAGCCGTATCGGCACCAGGTTGCGGCTGATCCAAATCATAAGCCGTGTAGCGGTATTGCAGTGCTGGGCGGATAAAACCCGCCGGCCATTCCCAAGGCCGAGCGACCCGAGCCTGCAGATCGACCCGACTACCGTCAGGCCGACGCGGATTAGTAAAACGCACCAGTTCACTACGCCAACTCAGATCCCAACCATATTGGGTATTAGGCCAAGCACCATCGAGGCGCAACTGCGGCAAACGATCATAAGGCTCATTGTCTTCTTGGAACAGATTACGATCCAAGACTTGAAATCCCTGCACCCGAGCTAAACCTGTCCATACGGCTCCGCGATAATCCAGTTCAAGATGCCGTTCTAGAAACCGCGGGCTGAGCAGGCCGATATGATCACCGAGTTCATCGAGGTAATCATCGTCAGAAACGTATTGGTATAACAGACGGCTAAAGGTGTTCGGTCGCCAACTGGCGGCGTGTTCGATTTTAAACGCACTGCGGTCGGTATCCATAATGCGATCCTGCGGGAGATACTCGACTTCGATCTGGCCGCGTTGTTGGGCACCAAGAAACCGATACTCTGCACCTAACATCGCCCCACGGTCGCTGAGTAACCGTGGAAATAAAGTCATGTCTTGGTGTGGGGCGATGTTCCAGTAATAGGGGAGCACCACTTCGGCACCCCGTTCGCTGGCATAACCCACCCGAGGCACTAACCAACCTGAATGGCGCTGATTGTCGATGGGAAAGGATAAGTACGGCAAATACAACAGCGGCACTGAGCCAATGGTTAAGCGCATATCCCGCGCCGTACCCCGACCGGTGCGCCGATCCAAGGCCAATTCACTGGCCTGTAACTGCCAAAACTCTTCACCACGGGCACAGGTCGAATAGGTTGTGCCCCGCAGTTGGCTGGTCTGCTGTTGGCCCTCGATACGCAGCCATTCAGCACGTCCTTGGGCATTGCGCTGGGGAAAATAATACTCGGTGTCCTCAAATTCCGCTGTTTCCTGCTCTAAATCTAACTCCCCTTGGGCGCTACGCAAGGCGAGCTCTGGCGAGCCAAAGACTAAGGACTGCGCACGGATGCGTTGCTCGACTCGATCGAATTCCACAGCAGGCGTATATAAGCGCAAATCGCCTAACTCGGCGATGACCTCACCACTCAGTGATGCCTGCTCAGGGGTCACAGTGCTGCGCTCAGCGCTGAAGGTCAAGGGCCGGTCACGATGGCTCACGCCCGTAGCTGGGGTAATTAATTCGGCTAAGGGATCAACGACACACAGCGCCCACGGCCCTTCAGGCTGTGCGGCGGCGCTGGGGCTGCTGAACAGCACTCCCCAAGCCAGCAAAATGACAAGATAGTGATAATGACTTGACCGCATGGAATCCAAGCGTATCCTCTAGGAATAACGGCACAAGCTTAGCACGAGCACCCTCTTCAATGGCAGGACATTCAATACCTATTCGAGCGATGATTTTAGCCGCTGGACGCGGCGAACGCATGCGCCCCCTCACCGATCAGACCCCCAAGCCCTTGCTGTCTGTAGGCGGACAGGCGTTGATTGAGTACCCCATCCAAGCGCTGGCGGCCAGTGGTGTCCGCGATATTATAGTGAATCTGGGGCATCTCGGCACCCAGATCCGTGACCATTTGGGCGATGGCCGCCGCTGGGGGGTCAACATCCAGTACTCACCCGAACCCCCAGGGGCGTTGGAAACCGGTGGAGGCATTTTCCATGCCCTGCCTTTACTGGGTTCAGCCCCGTTTATCGTGATCAATGGGGATGTATGGAGTGATTATCCATATACTCGTTTGCCCCGACGGTTGAACGGTTTGGGTCATCTGGTCTTGGTGGCTAACCCGCCCCACCATCCTGAAGGGGATTTTGTTTTGCACCCAGGGCAGCAGGTTCACACTCAGGGCCAACCACGGTTAACTTTTGCGGGAATCAGTGTACTGCATCCGGCATTATTTGCCGATTGCCAAGCCGGACGCTTCTCCCTCAGCCCGCTGTTACGGGCAGCGGCGGATTCAGGACTGCTCAGTGGTGAGCACTATACCGGCCAATGGTTGGATATCGGCACTCCTCAGCGTTTGCACGCCCTCGATGCCCAGCTTAGTGGCGCAATATCTTGAGTAACATACGCTCTAAGGCATCGAGATCGGGAATCAGAGCACTGCGTTCACCCTCGACCCAGCGCACCCGACACAAAGCCCCTAAGGGCAAATCGCCACCGTGGTTGTCGTAAGCCAGATCATGACGCGCAATGCTCAGCGATTGCGGTGGGGCAACGGTCAGAAAACCGAAATAATGCAAGCGCGGATGAGCCGTTGGGGCTTGTAACAACACAATGCGCCGATGTTGGATGGTGCGCGGATTAACCCCAGCAAACAAGGCATCCAGACTGACCAGCGGAGCAGTGGCCGCCCCCCATAGCAAGGTACCGACCAGCCAAGGCGGGGCATTTTCCAACGCCAAGGTCGGCGCATAGGGTAACACCTCGACCAAAGCCGCCGCAGGTAACAAGATGTGCGCGCTGTCAACGGCCAATAATACCGCGTCTAAATCTGTAGTGGCTGTGCTCATGTCGCCACCGTGGTCAGAACCTGTTTAACCGCCAGCAACATGGTTTCATTATGGTAGGGTTTGACCAGATAATCACTGACTCCTAGGCGATCAGCCCGCTGGCGGTGTTTACTGCCGCTGCGTGAAGTGACCATGATCACGGGCAAATGGGCATAATGAGGCTGATTGCGAATATGGGTCAGCACTTCAAAACCGTCCATACGCGGCATTTCAATGTCCAAAATCACCACATCGGGCGTGTGTTCATCCAATAAGGCCACTGCGTCCACACCGTCCTTAGCGGTACGCACTTGATAGTGGTTGCGTTCTAACAGCCGTGTGGTGATTTTACGCATAGTGATGGAGTCATCGACCACCAATACCAAGGGTTTATTGAATGAGGTGGGCGCAGCCTCTACCGTATTAAGGCTAACCGTTTCAATGAGACCAATATTACGAATTAAGGAAGCCAGATCCAGTACGACGGCTACGGTGCCATCGGCCAGCACGGTAGCGCCACTGATACCGGGTAAACGGCTGATCTGGGGGGCGACGTTTTTGATCACCACCTCAGTCCGCCCCAAAATCGCGTCCACCAGTAACGCCATGCTGGCCTCACCACTGCGGAACAATAACAGCGGGAGTTGGGCATCCGTGTAGCTGTCATAGGAGCGTAAGGTATGGCTAAATAATAAGCTCAGACTGTGTAAAGGGTAACGGCGTTGTGCATACTCATGCCAGACGGACTCGCCAGCCATATAAGTGCGCAATTCTTCGGGATTCAAACGACTCACGGCTTCAATACTGAGCAAGGGAATGGCATAGATCGAGTCATCGGATTTGACCAACAACGCTTGGGTCAATTCTAGGGATGTGGGCAAACGCACACTGACATGGGTGCCTTGGCCAGCGGTCGAGTGGATGCGTAAGCTGCCCCGTAGTGAGCGGATGGATTCATTGACCACATCCATGCCCACACCCCGCCCAGACACTTGGGTCACTTTGGTGGCTGTAGAAAACCCAGGTTGCAATAACAGCGCGATCAGCGCCTGTTGGTCAATCTCCTGCTGGGGGTGTAACAGACCTTTGGATTCTGCCTTACGCCGGATGGCGTCGAAATTCAGTCCCGCACCGTCATCTTGTAAGGTAAACAGTATTTCAGTGCCTTCATGGGTTAATTCTAAGACAATCGAGCCGGTTGCCGGTTTGCCTGCCGCCTGACGTGCGGATGGGGTCTCAATCCCATGATCGACGGCATTGCGCAATAAATGCTCTAGGGCGGCAATCATGTGCTCTAACACTGTGCGGTCGATTTTATCGTCAAGCGCGTTGACGGTGAGTTCCACCCGTTTGCCCAATTCATCGGCCACTTGACGCACCAAACGCCGCAGACGCGGTACCACGCTGGCAAATCGCACCATCCGGGTCTGGGTCAAGCTTTCTTGAACCG
This sequence comes from Gammaproteobacteria bacterium, assembly GCA_003562535.1. Taxonomy (GTDB): domain Bacteria; phylum Pseudomonadota; class Gammaproteobacteria; order Competibacterales; family Competibacteraceae; genus SKOM01. The sequence continues at coordinate 11,834 of PWUP01000240.1, forward strand.
AACGATTGATTTTGTTTTGTTCATAAAGCAGTTGGTTTAATCCCTGAACCTGCGTGTCCAATGATTGCTGCACATTGGAGAGGTCATCGACCACTTCGACCAGCGCCCGTGATAATTGCTGGAGTTCGGAGAAGCGATCCAATTCCAACGGATCAAAATCACGGCCATGTTTGCCCTCTTGGTGGCGCGACATGATTTGCGCCTCGGCATTCATTTCCAAACGCCGCATCTGCTGGCGTAAGCGATTAACCGTCAGATCCAAATCACCTAATGCGCTGTGAAACGTGTTCACGCCCTGTTCAATGCGCGCCCGAAAAATACTGCTTTCACCGACTTGGTTACTCAACCGCCCTAATAACCACGCATCAACACGAATGCTGTCACTACTGCTGGCCGATGCCGCCGTTGCTGGGCTGCGCGCTGCCGGAGCGGTGGTAGCGGTGGTAATTTTACCTTGCAATAATTCTTGGATGGCATGGCGCACATCGTCTGCGGGGGTGAGCGTGAGCGCACGCCGCAATTGATCCAACATCCGCCCCATGGCATCCAGCCCTTGCTCAATCACTGAAATCACTTCGGTGTTTGGATTCAGCCGTCGGGAGGTCAATGCGGCTAATAAAACCGAAACATCACTGACCAGCTCGCCCATAACGGCAATACCCGCGAGGCGAGCATTGTCACGCAAGGCTTGTAAGTCTCGGTCTAAATCGTTAAGTAACTCACGATTGGCCGTGTCTTGCTGCCAGCGTCGCAAGGTCAAATCACTGGCTTGTAGAATGTCTGCGGATTCCAAAATAAACGCATCACGCAACGCCACCGCCTTGGTGTGTTCCTGCTCATCTTGTGGCTTAGCCGGTGCTGTAGAGGACTGCGGCTCGGTAGCGCCAATCTGGCGCTGGAGTTGGGTCATTAACGCGGTCGCTGGCCGTGGCTCCTGCCCTTGGCGTACCTGTTCCAGCATCAGGTTCAGTCGATCTAGGGCCTGTTGCAACAGGTCTTGATCCTGTTGGTTATCAGCAGCGGCTTCTTGTTTGGCTAGCCCTTCTAAGACATTTTCTGCCGCATGCGCTAAATCGCCGACACTGGGCAAACCCGTTAAACGAGCGCCCCCTTTCAGGGTGTGCATACCACGGCGTAGATTATTAAGTAGCTTAGGATCGTGGTCATCAGAGCGCCATTGCTGCAATGTGGTATCGGCAGCATCCAGAATGTCTCCGGCCTCTTCGACAAACGCTTCCAGCAGTTCAGGATCAGCAACCACCAGCGGCGCAGCAGCAGGCGGCGCAGGCTCTGGTGTCAATAACTCAGGTACCTCAGGCTCAGGAGCAGTGGTCTCAGGACTGGGTGGTGGTGCCACGACTGGAGCAGGCGGTGAGGGTTCAAGCACTGGGGGTAACTCAGGCTGTTGTCCGGCTGCTAAGGCTCCGGCATGAGCCATCATGGCCTGCAACTGTGGATCATCCCCTACCCCTCTATGGGGCTGCTGCAAAAGCGGCGGTAATATATCAGCCACCCGCACAATGGCGGCTGTGATTGCGATATTCGGGGATAAGCGACCTTCCAACACATGATTGAGCAGATGCTCATACGCTTGCGCAAATTCACCAAACCGGTGTTCGCCGACCATGCGCCCGCTGCCTTTAAGGGTATGAAAAGCGCGACGGATGGTGCTGAGTGCATCACGATCTGAGGGATTGTCACGCCATTGCGGTGCAAGACGGGCAATCTCTGCGGCTTCACCCTGAGCTTCTTCAAAGAAAATTTCAAAAATTTCCTGATCAAAATCTTGATCTTCTGCTGACACTGGATCAGATACCACAGGCTCAGGGTCTATGGGCTCTGTAGCAGCAGGGGGTTCATCCCACTCCTGCTCAGCCAAGACGGGATCGGCGAACTCATCGAACGGATCGACAAAGGCAGCGCCAGCACCATTATCAGCGCCATGAGTTGTCGGCACTGATGCGGGGTCTTGGTTCAGCACAGCTTCCAGTTGTTGGAGTAAATCGTCTGCCCGCTGCAAGGACTGTTCATGGGAGGCATCGCCGGTATCCGACCAGCTTAACAGTTGTGACAACGACACAATGATGTCGGCAAACAAGGCAATACAGCGTTGCGGTTCTGCAACAGTTGCGGGCTGTTGGGTGAGTCGCAGCAAATGCGGTTGTAGGCGTTGAATTAACGTCACGCTGCGGTGGTCATCCAGCATGGCAAAACCGCTGGTTACATGCTGTAAAATCCCTTGCATCCCTTCCCAAACGGGTGAACCACCGTAGTCAATATAATCAGTGGCTAAAATCCAAGCGCGTTCAATCAATTCTGCTGTTTCGCGGATAATCGCTTGGCGGGCGCGGTACAGTTCCAGACGTTGCGGCACCCAAGTGCTGTCGGCTTCACTGACTTCAGCCGTAATCACCACCGGACCGTACTGCTGGATTTGTTCGCTCAGAGCCTCTAAACAGCTTTGCACCAAAACAAACACCCGCGCCAGCAAATCCACACTGTCTGGCGTCAGTGCCGACTCCGCAGTTTGCCAACGTACGATCACTGGAATCTGACGCCGCAATATATCAGCCAACGCCTGTAAGCCAATCAAATACAGCGCATTACTGCAATTATGTAAACGCCACGGCTCGGTGCGTAATACCGCCCGATGATCAGGAGTGCGCAGAAACTGATCAAGACGATACTGACACTGGCTTAATTCTTCGTTCACGGCTTTAAGCGCCGCCAGCAATGCGGAGTGATCGGGCAGTTGCTGGCGAGCGGCGGCATTAGCAACACCGCTCTCCCCCGCATGATACGTCGTGTAGTCGCGTAAACGGCTGGCTCCCTGCGGCGTACTGGCCACTACCTGCTCTAAACGCATGGTCAACTGCGGTACTCGCAGGTCTTGGCGTAACTGCGGCACACCATCAGCCAAACGCCGCAGACATTGATCAAGATCGCGCAACAGTTGTTTAAACTGACGCCGTTGACCACTGGATTTGATGGCCTGATCAAACACCACCTCAGCCAACCACCACAGTCGATACAGTGCAGGATCATCCGATGTCTGCCGCAGTTGGGCGAATAAAGGCACCGCTTGCTGCGCCGCCTGCTGCTCACCTTGCAAGAGATTCAGCAACAGTCGTTGTAAGCGCGGACGTAATTCACGGGCTAATTGAGGGGTATTAATGCGATTGGGAACGGCAGCAACAACTTCTTCGCTACCGGTGCGAGCCTTACGCAGACGCTGCAATAAGGGCTCCAGATTAAAAAACGGTTTATGGCTCTCGCGCAATAACCAATCAAAATAACGCTGGGCTTCCAACACCGCCTCTGAGAGCAAATCCCCTTTATCAATAGCCGGTAATGGGGAATCAGAGGTTTGATCTTCATCCGGTTGTAGGCTGCGCACTAAAGCCTCAATTTCCCGCATCAAGGCGGTTGCCCGTGGTTCGTCCAACAAGGTGAACACACCGCGTAATTGATTGGCTTGATCGCAGAGGCTCGCCAGTAAGGTCGGCTCGTGGGTATCCGCAAGATAGGCTTGGCAGGTTTCGCTCAGTTGGTGCAACACCTCACTGACGGGCTGCCTGAGAATGTGCAACGGCTTATCAATGGCCAGCACGTGGGCTTTCATTTAAACACCCAAGCCGCTCGTGGTTAAGAACGATCGGGCAAACGGAAACCGGAGACCGACTGACGTAATTCTTGAGCCAGTTGATCCAGCTTGGCCACATAACTCGCTGTGGTGACCGTGCCCTCGGAATTTTGCGCTGTCAAGGCATTGATGGAACTCATTGTTGATGAGACCCGTGAGGTCATTTCCGTCACTTGATTAGCGGCGCGGGAAATTGAGCTGATCAGCTCAGCGAGGCGGGCGGATACCGATTCAATTTCTTCCAGCGCTTCACCGGCTTTTTCAGCCAAGCCCGCTCCATTAACCACCTCGGTGGTGCTTTTATCCATGGAAATAATCGCCTCATTGGTGTCGGCTTGGATGGTCTTGACCAGCATCTCGATGCGGCGCGTGGCGTTACTGGAACGTTCTGCCAAACGTTGGACTTCGTCGGCGACCACGGCAAAACCGCGACCGGCTTCACCGGCGGCTGACGCCTGAATGGCCGCATTTAAGGCGAGAATATTGGTTTGATCCGCAATATCGTTGATTAATGCCACAATATCGCCGATCTCCTGGGAGCTTTCACCTAGGCGTTTAATACGTTTTGAGGTTTCTTGGATGTGTTCGCGGATCGCATCCATACCTTGGATGGTACGGCGTACCCGTTGCCCACCTTCATTGGCAATACCCACGGATTTTTCCGCGACTTCAGCGGATGCGGCCATTTTGTCGGACACCTCATCCATGGATTGAGCCATCTGGTTGACCGTCTTACTGGAGGCATCAATTTGCCACGCTTGGTTTTCACCCGCTTTAGCCAGCCGTTCGGTCACTTCACGAGTTTCTTGCGCCGCTTCGGCGATGCGCACCGAGGTGCTGTTAATGGTGGACACCAGTTCCCGCAAGGCTTCGATGGCGTAGTTCATGGAGTCCGCAATGGCCCCGGTAATGTCCTCGGTGACGCTGACCTGTACGGTGAGATCACCTTCGGCCAGATTGCCCATCTCATCCAACAAACGCAAAATAGCCTCTTGGTTACGTTGATTTTGTGCTGTGCTTTCAAGAATTTGAGTCTCGTTATACAGCAAACGTTGGCGCACAATCAGACGTTGGCGGATCAATAAACCGAGTAACACGAGAATAATGAGCACCGCACTGATGTGAAACAACTGATGTCCGAGCAAGTTACGCATAAAGATGGGACGGTCATCACTGCGCGCCCGCAGCTCACTCACTTGTTGGCGTAATTGCTCAGTCTGTTGTTGTAATGCCGCGAGTTCGGCGGTTGATGTTGGCTCGGTGGCCAAGGCCGCAATGCGTTGTGGAAGCGGGTCAAGCTGGGCTTGCAGCGCAGCCAATTGACGGGCATCAACGCCTTGGTTAGGCCCAGTACCACTGACAAATACAGTGGCTAATAATAGCAGTAAAACCACCGCTAACAGCACGGCTAACAACCCATCAGTGAGTTTGTTAAAGGTCAACGCTGGCATGGTGCTGCGCACTGTACCCATGGCAATAAGCCCCTTAGTCCGAATTTAACGCATTGCTTAGAGTCGCATTCTGAAATGCCTGATCTTGCAACACCGTATGCAGATTTAACTCCAACCATACCCGACCGCCCACTCGGCGCTGCTGATCCACATAGCGGCTGAGATGAGTGTCATCAGGCTCTGGGTAAGTTTCGAGTGGTGCAGTCTCAAAGCGCCGCAAGCCAATGATTTCATCCACCAGCAGACCATACTGCCAACCCTCATGCGGTGCGACAATCAGCCGACTTGAGGCGGGGCGGGGTCGAGTCTCTCCAAACAGAAAGGCACTGATATCGGTCACCGTGATCACCACCCCACGCAAATTGGCAATACCCAGTAACCACGGTTGCACACCCGGAACTCGAGTATAGGTCGGTACCGATTCGATGCTTTCGATCACCGCCAGCGGCATGGTGAACAATCGCTCACGCAAGCGAATGGCCAATAAACCGGAACCCCGACCCACCATCTGGACACCGGATTCCACTTTGCGCACGGCCTCTAGGCACCGCTGTTCAATCCGCTCCAGCAGGTCAAAAGGCTGTTGCTGCGCCGTGCTACGCATTGCCCTCACCGCTGATCAAGAATACTGTCAATCTTGGCGAGCAACTCAGCCCGATCGGGGGGCTTAATAACGTAGTCGCGAGCCCCTTGACGCAACCCCCAAATGCGGTCGGTTTCTTGATTTTTACTGGTTACCATAATCACCGGTATTGAGGCGGTTTCTGGATCACGGGTTAGGCGCCGTGTGGCTTGGAAACCGTTCACGCCGGGCATCAGCACATCCATCAGAATCAAATCCGGTTTGCTGTCCCGAGCTTTACGAATCCCCTCTTCGCCGTTAGAGGCAGTGCTGACTTCATAGCCCTGATCTTTTAACATACGGCTTAAAGCGAGGCTCTCAGTGGCTGAGTCTTCGATTATCAAAATACGCGCCATGGCTGCAGGCTTACTCAATAGTTTAAGTCGATCCGGAAACAGCTTGTGGCTGATGCTGACGAATCACTTCCAGTAAATCGTCCCGGGTGAAGGGCTTGCTGACGAAACTTTCAGAACCCACTAAACGTCCGCGAGCCTTATCGAATACACCGTCCTTGCTCGATAACATAATGACAGGGATATGCTGAAACGCGGCGTTGCTCTTGACAACCGCACAGGTTTGATACCCATCCAGACGCGGCATCATAATGTCCAACAGCACAACATCAGGCGCATGATCCACGATTTTAGCCAGTGCGTCAAAACCATCCTCTGCCGTCACCACGGCATAGCCCTCTTTGGTCAACAGGGTTTGTGCCGTGCGACGAATCGTTGCGCTATCGTCTACGATCATGACTTTAACTACTGTTTCTTCGTCCACGCTGCTGCCCCTAAGAATTGACCACGAGGGTATGAAACCGCGCAGCATTCCTGATACGGTGTGTTTGCTGCGTTATAATCGTATTTTCACATGATAGCTCAAACTTGCTATCTTTAGCGCCCAGGCTCAAAGTATCCACTATTTAACCAACCGAGTCAGCCCTTGCTATGAATGTTAATATCGGTGTGGTGATGGACCCCATCCACACCATCAGCTTTAAAAAGGATACCACTCTTGCCTTGCTGCTGGCAGCACAAGCCCGTGGCTGGAACCTGCACTATTTTGAACCGTCTGATTTATACCTCCAAGACGGCCAAGCGCGAGGTCGGTCGCGGTTGCTCAGTGTCGCTGACAATCCCGACCGTTGGTACACCTTCGGTAGCCAACAGGATATTGCATTAGAGCAGCTTACGGTGATTCTGATGCGCAAAGATCCGCCGTTTGATATGCAATTCGTTTATCAGACCTATATTCTAGAGCAAGCGGAGCGGCACGGCACCCTCGTCGTCAATAAACCCCAATCGTTACGCGATGCCAATGAAAAATTGTTTACGGCGTGGTTTCCACAGTGCTGCCCACCGAGTGTGGTCAGCCGTGATCAGGCACGGCTGCGCGCCTTTCTAGCCGAACAGCGGGATATTATTGTCAAACCCCCCGATGGGATGGGTGGAGCACGGATTTTTCGCCTCCGCCATGATGACCCCAATATCGGTGTGATCTTAGAAACGCTGACCGAACACGGTCAACAGTTTGTCATCGCGCAACGCTATTTGCCCGAAATCAGCTCAGGCGATAAGCGAATTTTATTAATTGACGGCCAACCCATCCCCTACGCCTTGGCCAGAATGGCCGCCAGCGGCGAAACCCGTGCGAATTTAGCCGCTGGGGGGCATGGCGTTGGTGTGGAACTCACCGACCGAGATCGTTGGATTTGTGACCAAGTGGGCCCCGAATTGCGCCAGCGTGGGCTGATCTTTGTAGGTTTGGATGTGATTGGTGATTATCTCACTGAGATTAATGTCACCAGCCCAACCTGTGTGCGCGAACTGAACCGCGCCTTTGACCTCGACATCGGTGGCGAGTTGATGACGGCCATCGAGCGCCGGTTACGCTAAATCATGGCGATGGCCACCCCTCTGCATGTGCTCAACCGGCGCCGCCTGTCATGGGCCTTGCTGATTGCCTTAGCCGTGCATCTGTTGGCGCTGGTCGCGCTACAGTGGGTGCCACCGGCGCATCCACCCACCGCAGTGGTGTTCAGCTTACAGGTGGATCTCATTGAACGCGAGGGTGGCCATGAAGCCGATCCTTCCGGGGGCACTTTGCCCACCCTAGCGACTCAAGCTGCCCAGCGCGACCCCTTACCGGATCCGGTGCTGATTAACGAAGCCCTCGTCACGGCTCGCTCAGAGGTGCAAATCACTTCGCAGACCCTAGATCAACCGACACTCACGGCACTGGCTCCCGAGCTGGCATTCGACGATGTTCAATACCGTGATCAACCGGCATTGATTACCAGTCGCAGCCGCCGGTTACAACCGGATGAACGGGCGACCCCCGCCGGCTTATACGGCGAACGCTGGCGGCGTTTGATGGAGCAACTGGGCGTGCGTTATTTTCCTGAAGAGGCGCGGCAACGGCGGATCAGTGGTCGTTTGACTTTAGATGTTGCTATCCGTGCGGATGGCCAACTGCACAGCATCCAATTGCTGGAGTCATCGGGCTCACCGTTGCTGGATCAAGCCGCCCGCCAAACGGTGCTGTCAGCCGCCCCGTTTGAACCCTTTCCCGAAGAACTGCGTCGTGACTACGATGTCTTGCATATCCTGCGCAGTTGGGAATTTGACGTCGGCCCGCCAGCCGATGGCCGTAACTAAGCTACAATAGCCATTACTCTCCGCGACCGCACTCACCGCTACCATGTCCGATTCAATGTATTTTAATAACCAGTTTTTGATTGCGATGCCCAGTTTGGGTGATCCTAATTTTGCACAAACGGTGACCTACATCTGTAGCCACGATGCCAACGGTGCCTTGGGCATTGTGATCAACCGCCCCTCGGATCTGACCGTCCAGGATCTGTTGGCTCATTTACAGATGCCGTTACCCGCTTGTGAGCGTTTGGCACAGCAACCGATATTCATCGGCGGGCCGGTACAAACCCAGCAAGGTTTTGTGATTCATGCGCCGATGGGGCAGTGGGAAGCCACCTTGCCACTGACCTCTCGCTTAGGACTGACTACCTCTAAAGACATACTCGAACAACTGGACAGCCCTCAGGCACCTGAGCATTTACTGGTCGCCCTCGGTTATGCCGGTTGGGGAGCCGGACAACTGGAGCAAGAAATGCTGGATAATGCGTGGCTGTCTGGTCCGGCGGATCCGGACGTGCTGTTTAAAACCCCCATCAGTGAACGCTGGACAGCCGCAGCGGCGTTATTGGGCATTGACCCGCGATTGCTGAGTGGCGAGATGGGTCATGCTTAACCTCTGGCATCTCAGGTATCGCCATTCGCCCTGCTCTGCGGATACCAAAATCGCAAGGCTTCTGATCAGTTCCCTCTCCCCCATTTATGGGGGAGAGGGCTAGGGTGAGGGGGTCTGAACGCATTGGGCCGGTGATCAGCATGCCGCCCCCGCGCACACTGATGGGGTTTGATTACGGTCGCCGCCGTATCGGGGTGGCTGTCGGCCAAGAACTGACGGCGAGCGCCCGTCCTTTGGCTACGGTGACCTGTGGTGACTGGCAGCGCATTGAGCGTTTAATCGCTGAATGGCAACCAGCGGCCTTGGTCGTCGGGGTATCCCGTCATGGCGATGACACGGCCAGCGCGACCACTCAACGCACCCTGCGCTTTGTTGCAGAACTCGCCCAGCGCAGCGGATTGCCCGTACATACCATTGATGAACGCCTGAGTTCCCATGAAGCCGAACAACGCCTATGGGCGGCTGGGGGTAATCCGCAGCGCAATAAGGCTGCCGTGGATCAACTCGCTGCGGCAGTCATTTTAGAAAGTTGGTTGCAGGAATTTCATGATGATGACCACTGAAGTCGAACCGTTATTGACCACTATGGCACACGAGCTGGGTACGCTAATGGCCGAACGCCAGATCCACGCACCGGCTCTGGTAGGCATTCACACCGGCGGGGTATGGGTGGCGCAACGGCTACGGCAGTTGCTGTCTCTGGATACCCCTCTGGCCAGTCTGGATATTTCTTTTTACCGCGATGATTTCAGCCGCATCGGCCTGCAGCCACAAGTGCGGCCTACGGAATTGCCGTTCAATATCGATGACCGCCCTATCGTACTGGTCGATGATGTGCTCTACACCGGGCGAACGATCCGAGCGGCATTAGACGAACTATTTGATTATGGCCGTCCGGCCTCTGTGCTGCTGGTGGCCCTGGTGGATCGCGGTGGCCGTGAGCTGCCCATTCAAGCGGATGTTGTCGGTTTGCGCCTAGCGCTTAACCCGACCCAGCAGATCAAACTCAGCGGCCCTAAGCCGCTACAATTGGAGATTCGTGATCTGCATGAGTAACCCAAGCCACCCCATACAACTTGATGCCCAAGGTCGGCTACAGCATTTTCTCAGCACCGAAGGTTTACACCGTCAGCATCTGACCACCCTACTCGATATCGCTGAGTCACTCAGTGAAGTCGCAGAACGCCGAGTCAAAAAACTGCCCACCCTGATTGGCAAAACCATTGTTAATCTGTTTTTTGAGCCGAGCACCCGCACCCGCACAACCTTTGAACTGGCCGCCAAGCGGTTATCCGCTGATGTGCTTAATCTGAGCATCAGCACCTCCAGCACCTCCAAGGGTGAAACCTTGCTGGATACCTTGCGCAATATTGAGGCCATGCAGGTCGATATGTTCATCGTGCGGCATGAAATCAGCGGTTCGGCGGAGTTCATCGCCCGTCATGTTGCACCCGGAATTGCCGTACTGAATGCCGGTGATGGACGCCATGCCCACCCTACCCAAGCGATGTTAGATCTGTTCACGATTCGTCGCCATAAACCCGATTTTACGGCGTTAAAAATCGCCATCGTCGGCGATATTTTGCATTCACGGGTAGCGCGCTCGCAGATTCATGCCTTAAACATTTTAGGCGCTGATGAGGTGCGAGTGATTGCTCCACGCACGCTGCTGCCTAATGATATTGACCGTCTTGGGGTCACGGTTCACCAGCGTCTCGACAGCGGGCTGCGCGATGTTGATGTGGTGATCGTGTTACGCCTGCAAAAAGAACGGATGCGTGGAGCCTTGCTGCCTAGTGAGGCCGAGTATTATCGCTGTTATGGCTTGACGGAAGCACGCCTTAAGGTCGCCAAGCCCGATGCCTTAGTCATGCATCCCGGGCCGATTAATCGGGGCGTGGAAATTGACTCCAGTGTGGCCGACGGGTTGCGCTCGGTGATTTTAGAACAAGTCACCAATGGCATTGCCGTGCGCATGGCCATTATGTCGTTAATCTTGGGCGGGGCACGGCATACGCAACCGAGCAGCGAGGCATTGGTATGAACCGCATTTTAATTCATGGCGGGCGGGTCATTGACCCCGCCCAATCTCTGGATGCCACCCTCGATGTCGCAATTGCCGAGGGGCTGATTGTGGCGCTAGGCAACACGGCGGATTTTGAAGCGGATCAGCGGATTGACGCCCAAGGTCTGGTGGTCTGTCCAGGGTTTATCGATTTATGCGCTCGCCTGCGTGAACCTGGTGGTGAACACAAAGCGGATATTGGCAGCGAAACCCGTGCCGCCAGCAGCAGCGGTATTACCACCTTGATCTGTCCACCGGATACCCACCCCGTCGTTGATGAGCCGGCTGTGGTGGAAATGATCCGCCGTCATGCGGCCGCTGCCGGGCTGGTGCGGGTACTACCGCTGGGCGCCCTCACCCGTGGCTTGCGGGGCGAGCAGCTTGCGGAAATGGCGGCTCTGCAACAGGCGGGGTGTATCGGCGTCAGCAATGCGTGGCAACCGTTTGCCAACACCTTAGTGCTACGCCGCGCCTTGGAATACGCCGCCACTTTTGATCTGCGGGTATTCATCAACCCCTTGGATGCTCACTTGGCGGCGGATGGGTGTGTTCACGATGGTCAGGTTGCTACTCGACTCGGGCTGCCGGGGATTCCGGGTGCTGCGGAAACAGCCGCCCTAGCTTACATTTTAGAATTGGTCCGTGAGCTGGCCGTGAGGGTGCATTTCACAACGCTGTCCTGCGCCCGTTCGGTGACTTTACTGCATCAAGCCCAAATCGATGGCTTGCCGGTTAGCGCCGATGTCAGCGCCCATCAACTGCATCTGGACGAGCAGCACTTAGGCCGCTTCGACAGTCAATTGCATCTGCGTCCACCAGTACGCACACGCCCCGACCGTGATGCCCTGCGCCAAGCCTTGGCCGCTGGGGTGATTCAAGCGCTATGTTCTGATCATCAGCCCCATGAACCGGATGCTAAGGCCAATCCCTTTGCGGCGACGGAACCCGGTATCAGTACGCTTGAAACCCTGCTCGGTTTAGGATTGGCGCTGGTTGACGAGGGCGTACTCAGTCTGTCGGAACTGATCGCCCGCTTAACTGACGGTCCTGCACAGGTCTTGGGTTTACCCTTAGGGCGACTCACACCCGGCTGTAGCGCCGATGTCTGCCTGTTTGCCCCAGATCAACGCCAAGTGGTGACTCCCCACCAGTGGCACAGTCGTGGCCGCAATACACCTTTCAGTGGCTGGACACTGCCCGGTCAAGTCCAACACACGTTATTAGCCGGGCGGATTGTGTTCAGTCGTGTGGCTGATTAGCCACTCACAGGCTGTTTTGCAAAGCCACTCTGTTTTGTGCCTTGGCCAGTGCATCCTGCTTACGCACGATACCGCGCTGCACCAATTGCACCAGGTGCTGATCCAAGGTTTGCATCCCGTGGGATTGCCCAGTTTGAATCGAGGAATACATCTGCGCCACTTTATCCTCACGAATCAAGTTACGAATCGCGGGAATACCGCCCATGATCTCCCAAGCCGCAGCGCGTCCGCCGCCAATACGTTTCAGCAGGGCTTGGGCAATGACCGCGCGGAGCGATTCAGACAGCATAGAGCGCACCAAGGGCTTTTCACCCGCCGGGAAAACATCGATAATCCGGTCAATGGTTTTTGTAGCAGACGT
>PWUP01000146.1 GCA_003562535.1 Gammaproteobacteria bacterium
GTGAACTGCCTTACCAAGTGTCCAGCTCACGGATTATGGAACAAATCGCCGCCCAGATGCAGGCCAAGAAATTACCGATGGTCGATGATCTGCGCGATGAGTCAGACCACGAAAATCCGGTACGACTGGTCATTGGCCCACGGTCTAATCGGGTCGATGTTGAACGGCTGATGGATCATTTGTTTGCCACCACCGATTTAGAAAAAAGCTATCGGGTGAATCTGAACCTGATCGGTCGCGATGGACGACCGCAGGTCATGGATTTAAAGACCATTCTCAGCGAATGGTTGGCATTCCGGCGCGAGACCGTACAACGGCGCTTGCGCTACCGTTTGGACAAGGTTGAACGGCGGCTGCATATTCTGGAAGGCTTATTAATCGTCTATCTGGATCTCAATGAAGTCATCCGAATTATCCGTTTCGAAGAACACCCCCGCGAAACATTGATCCAGCGCTTTGGCCTCAGTGAAGTGCAGGCCGATGCCATTCTCGACACTAAGCTGCGCCATTTAGCCAAACTCGAAGAAATGAAGCTGCGCGGCGAGCAAGAGCAATTACAACAAGAACAAGCGCAATTAAACGCTTTACTCGGCTCGGAGGCTAAGCTCACTGCTCTGATCCGTAAAGAATTACTGGCAGATGGCGAACAGCATGGCGACCCGCGCCGCACCCGCCTGGTAGAACGGCGCGCCGCTCAAGCCTTAGACGAAACCGCACTGACTCCCAGCGAACCAATGACCGTAGTATTATCGCAACAGGGTTGGGTGCGTGCCGCCAAAGGCCATGAAGTCGATGCTAATGCGCTGAATTATAAAAGCGGTGATGGTTTGCTGATTCAAGTCGCGGGGCGCAGCAATCAAAGCGCGGTGTTTCTGGATGACAGCGGTCGGGCTTACGCCCTGCCCGTGCATGGCCTAGCCTCAGCGCGGGGTTATGGTGAACCGCTGACCGGTCGGTTCAATCCCCCGAGTGGAGCGCGGTTTATCACTGCCTTGCTCGATCAGCCCGACAGCGTCTGGTTATTGGCTTCGGATTACGGGTATGGGTTTCTGTGTCGCTATGAGGATTTATTGGGGCGCAATAAAGCGGGCAAAGCCGTGCTGACCTTACCCAAAGGCGCTGCTCCCTTGGTGCCCGTGCGGGTGAATGATCCTCAGCACGACCGCTTTGTGGCCGTGACCAATCGCGGCTATCTGCTGTGCTTTCCCGTCGCTGACCTGCCCCAGTTGCCCAAGGGCAAGGGCAACAAAATCATCGGCATTCCACCTAAAGCTCAGGATGAACGCTTAGCCGCCCTGCTGTGCTTGGCTCCAAATGCCAATGTGGTTATCCACAGCGGCAAACGCCATTTGACGCTGAAACCCGAGGAATTAGCAGCCTATAACGGCTTACGGGGGCGTCGGGGCAAACTGTTGCCCCGCGGTTTACAGCGGGTTGAATTATTAAGCATTTGATACTTAATTTAATTATGACTGAATCTAATGTACTCACCACACCATTATATCGTTTGCATCGCGAGCGATCCGCTCGGCTGGTGCCGTTTGCCGGCTACACGCTGCCTGTGCATTATCCTACCGGTATCCTGAAAGAACATCAGCATACGCGCACGGCGGCCGGACTGTTTGATGTCTCCCACATGGGACAGATTCAATTAACCGGTGCAGGCGCGGCGGCGGCCTTAGAGCGTTTAATGCCGATGAACATTCGCGATATGCCTCCTGGGCGACAACGCTATGCCCTATTGACGAACGATCAAGGGGGTATCCGTGACGATTTAATGGTCAGTCATTACGGTGATTTTCTGTTATTGGTCGTCAATGCGGCTTGCAAGGCTGAGGATATTGGCTATTTGCGTGCTGAACTCGCTAATGACTGTGCTATTGATGTGCGGGAAGATCGTGCCTTGCTGGCGTTGCAAGGGCCGTTAGCGGCCACCGTACTGACCCGTTTCGCGTCCCAAGTGGCCGATTTGACCTTTATGGATGTGGCGCAAATTACGATAGCCGGCCAGGAGTGCTGGATCAGTCGGTCAGGCTACACTGGCGAAGACGGTTTTGAAATTTCTCTACCTGCAGATTGCGCTGAGGATTTTGCCCAGCACTTGCTGGCAGAAGAGGAAGTCGCTCCCATCGGTTTAGGGGCGCGTGACTCGTTACGGCTGGAAGCCGGTTTATGTTTATACGGCCATGATATTGATGCCAGCACCACGCCGGTTGAGGCTAATCTCAGTTGGGCGATCCAAAAAATTCGCCGCCAAGGGGGTGAGCGCGCCGCAGGGTTTCCAGGATCTGGGGTGATTCTCAATCAGCTTGAACAGGGGGTTAGCCAACAGCGGGTTGGTTTGCGGGTGATTGGACGGGCGCCAGTTCGTGAGGGGGCGGAGTTGATCGATGCCGCTGGTCAGCAAGTAGGGCGTGTCACCAGCGGCGGGTTTGCGCCTTCTGTCGGTCAGCCCATCGCAATGGGTTATGTGGCAACGGCCTTGGCTGCAACGGGTACCGAGTTACAGGCGCTGGTGCGATCCAAGCCGGTACCGGTTCAAGTTACGCCCCTGCCGTTTGTGCCACAGCGCTATCATCGCCGCTGAGGGCGATCAGGCAGAAAATCCGAGTCCAGTACCTGTTGCAGTGTATAAGGGCATTCCAACGGTATAGCGACTTTCTCACCATAAAGATTAAAAGTTTTTATCGCCATTCTGCGTGCTTGAGGCCAAGCCTTAGCGAATAAGTCATCGGCATAATGGTGCAAGCTGGGCGTTTCTTCAAGCCGGTTTTCTGCCTGAGCACGAAACTCTAAGAGTTCTTCGATCCACTTATTACGCGGATCTTTAGCCGGTGAATAGTCCAGTTTTAGCAGGTGCAGCATAATCAAGCGCAGCAGGGATTGCAGCGCCAGTTTTTGTTCTTTGCCCATACTCTCAATCTCTTCAAGAAGGTGTTCACTGTCTAACTCAGCCAGTTTACCCGCTCGTAGCAACGCGGCTTGCTGTTCCGTCCACAACAAAAAATCATGCTCGTAGGTCGATGACGACATTGAAAACTCCACGCACTAAATCAGTTGCACAATCAAAGGGACCAGCAATGCCGTAAGCAAGGCATTCAATCCCATACCTAAACCGCTGAAAGCACCAGCTAAGTCACTGCTTTGAAAGGCGCGGGCCGTGCCAATGCCATGCGATGCCACACCCAGCGCTAAACCTCGGGCGGCCTCATCGTCAATCCGCAACCAGCGCAGCAATAACGGGCCGGTCACGGCACCGATAATCCCGGTCATAATCACCAGCACAGCGGTCAATGCGGGTAAGCCGCCGAGTTGTTCAGCAATCCCCATAGCCACCGGTGTTGTTGCCGATTTAGGCGCCATCGACACTAAAGTTTCGCGGCTACCGCTGAGTAACCACACTAAGCCCGTGGCAGAGACAATCGCGGTGAGCGAACCAGCCAGCAGCCCAGCGATAATGGGCACTAACTGCGCGCGAATTCGGCCAAAATGCTGATATAACGGCACCGCCAGAGCGACGGTCGCCGGACCTAATAAAAAGTGAATAAACTGTGCGCCCTCGAAATAACGGGCATAGGGGGTTTCAGTCATTATGAGCAAACCCACTAATAGGGCAATCGCGATCACTACCGGGTTGGCTAGGGCCGATTGACCGCTCCACTGATGAAGTTTGACTCCGCATAAATAGGCCAACAGCGTCAGCGTTAGATGCAGTAACGGTTCACGGGCTAAATACACCCACAGTTCTGTCAAGGTGCTATCCATGGCGCTTAGCCCACCAGCGCGCCAGACGGCTCATGGTGAATGCGGTGACCGCCAGCGTAGCGACAGTGCTGACGACCAGAGCCACCAGAATCACCAACCACTCTTGAGCAATAGCGTCAAAATACACCACCACCCCCACCCCAGCCGGGACAAACAGCAGCGACAGATGGGACAATAACGTCAGACAGGTGTGACGCAACCGCTCGGGAATCCCGCGGCGTGCAGCCAAAATCAGGAACAGCAGCACCATGCCGAGCACCGGACCGGGGATGGGCAGAACGACGAACTGCACCAACAGTTCCCCGATGAGCTGACAGACTAATAAGAGAGCCAACGATTCGAGCATTTTAGATTCCAGGACGTGACGCACACTGAGTGTATGCGGGTCAGAATTTAGGGTCAGTAAATGCTAACATAAGGCCATCATCGGTTATGAGTAGAATCGCTGGAGCCTTCATGGAAAACATCGACACTGTATTACATGCTCGTTGGATTGTGCCGGTTGAACCTGAAAACCAGGTCTTAGATCATCACAGCCTAGCATTGCATCGGGGGCGCATTGTGGATCTGTTGCCGACCCAAGCCGCGACTGATCGCTACAATGCTGCAGAAACTGTGATGCTAAGCGATCATGTGGTGTTGCCTGGTTTAGTCAATGCCCACACTCATGCCGCCATGACGTTGCTGCGTGGGCTGGCCGATGATTTACCTCTCATGACCTGGCTGAATGAGCACATCTGGCCTGCCGAAAACCGCTGGGTCAGTCCTGAGTTTGTGCAGGCGGGTACCGAGTTGGCGCTATTGGAAATGCTGCGCGGGGGGACAACCTGTTTTAATGATATGTATTTTTTCCCTGATATCACCGCTAACTGTGCCGAGCGGATGGGTGTGCGGGCAGTGGTTGGGCTGATTGTCATTGATTTCCCCAGCGCTTGGGCGCAGGATGCCGACGATTATTTAGCCAAAGGACTGAGCCTGCATCAGCAGTTACGCGGCAATCCATTGGTGAGCACCATGTTAGCCCCGCATGCGCCCTATACGGTCAGCGAATCCACACTCATGCGTATTCGTGACTTGGCCGAACAGCATGACTTGCGGATTCACATGCATGTACACGAAACGGCAGGCGAAGTTGAATCGTGGCAGCAGCAGCACGGTCAACGCCCCCTCGCCATGCTGAAGCGTTTAGGGATGCTGAGTCCGCAGTTATTAGCCACTCACATGACTCAACTCACGGCGGCCGAGATTGAGCATTGTGCTACAGCCGGTGTCCATGTTTTGCACTGCCCGGAATCCAACCTCAAACTCGCCAGCGGTTTTTGCCCCGTCGCCCAGTTAAGCGCTGCCGGGGTGAACGTTGCCTTAGGCACGGATGGGGCGGCCAGTAATAATGATTTGGACATGTTCGGCGAGGCACGCACCGCCGCCTTATTGGGCAAAGCCGTGGCCGGTGATGCGGCGGCTTTACCGGCGACTCAAGTAGTGCGCATGGCCACCCTGGATGGAGCACGAGCCTTAGGGTTGGATCATGAGATCGGTTCGCTGGTGCCGGGCAAAGCCGCCGATATTATTGCGGTCGATTGTGCGACGCCTGAAACCGAGCCACTGTATCAGCCTATTTCCCAGCTCATCTATGCCACAGCTCGTCACCAAGTGAGTGATGTGTGGGTTGCCGGACAGCGGCGCTTAGCCGATCGGCAAGTGGTTGGGGTGCAGAGTGAAGCTATTGTAACCACTGCCCGCAATTGGGGCCGTAAAATTGGGAATTCCGATGCAGGATAAGGCTCTCACTGGCATCCCCTATGGCTTATAAGGTTGACCCATGACACACACTCATGCCGCATCATCTAATGTCGATCAGCAAGAAATCGCTAAATTCGAGCAGTTGGCTGACCGTTGGTGGGATCCACAGGGCGAATTTAAGCCCCTGCATGACATTAATCCCCTGCGTATTGGTTACATTGAGCAGCGCTGCAATGGGCTGAATGGCAAGCGGGTGGTCGATGTCGGCTGCGGCGGTGGCATTCTTTCGGAAAGTTTAGCCCTGAGGGGTGCTCAGGTTCTGGGCATTGACATGGCTGAAGCGCCTTTAGGGGTAGCGCGTTTACATCTGTTGGAATCCGGCGTTGCTGTCGAATACCGCCAATGTACCGTCGAAACCCTAGCCGCTGAGCAACCTCGCCAGTTTGACATCGTGACCTGTCTGGAAATGCTGGAGCATGTCCCCGATCCTGCCTCGGCGGTCATGGCCTGTGCGCGCTTGGTCAAACCCGATGGTCATGTGATCTTTTCCACGATTAACCGCAATCCTAAAGCCTTTGTGTTCGCAATCATCGGCGCTGAATACCTGTTACGCTTATTACCTAAAGGCACTCACGATTATCAGAAGCTGATCCGCCCTTCCGAGCTGGAATCTTGGTCCAGAGCAGCGGGCTTAACTTTCAAAGATCTGACTGGCCTACATTATAATCCTTTGACCCGTCACTACTGGTTGGGACCCGGGCTGGATGTGAATTATTTAGTCCACTGCCGAGTGCAGGATTGACCACGATGAAATTTGCTCCCAGTGCGGTATTGTTTGATCTCGACGGCACGCTGCTGGATACCGCGCCCGATATGGCTCGGGTTTTAAATCAGTTGCTCAGTGAACGCGGGCGACCAGTATTGCCGACGGCAACGATTCGTCCGGTGGTTTCACATGGGTCGCTGGGGCTGTTGCAACTCGGTTTTGGCTTCGGTGCTGAACATACCGAGTTTGCCGATTTGCGCCAACGGTTTCTCGATCTGTATCACAACGATTTAACGGGCAGCGGCACGGCGCTGTTTCCTGGCATGGCCGCAGTGCTCACCGCACTCGAACAACAAGGCATCCCTTGGGGTATTGTCACCAATAAACCCGAGTACCTCACCTGGCCCTTGCTCAGCCTCTTGGCTTTGGACACCCGCAGCGCCTGTGTGGTTGGTGGCGACACGGTAGCTCGCGCTAAACCCGATCCACTGCCCTTGCTGCATGCGTGTGCGCTACTTGGCGTTGTCCCGGAGCGCTGTGTGTATGTCGGTGACGCCGAGCGTGATGTGGTCGCCGGTCAACGCGCCGGTATGGCCACCGTAATCGCACGCTACGGTTATATTGGCAGCCAAGATACTCCGGATGCCTGGGGTGCTCATGCCAGCATTGACCATCCCCAAGCCTTGCTGGATTTACTGATCCAGCCCTGATAGGAGAGCAGACCATGCAAGATTATCCCACCGAGGCGCAAGTATTGCGCGATCGCGTGATCCTGATCACCGGCCCTGGCTCGGGTCTAGGGCGAGCGGTCGCTTTGGGGTGTGCCGCCCAAGGTGCCACGGTTATACTGCTCGGGCGCAGCCTGCGTAAACTGGAACGCCTGTATGATGAGATTGAACAGGCCGGTTATCCTCAGCCGGCGATTTACCCGATGAATCTTGAGGGCGCAACGCCTAAAGACTATGCTGAATTGGCCACCCGTTTGGGCGAAGCGTTTGGCCGACTGGACGGTTTACTGCACAATGCCGCCATGCTGGAAGCCCTGACCCCGATGGTGCATTACAATCCTGAACTGTGGTATCGCATTATGCAGGTGAATTTAAATGCACCGTTTCTACTGACCCGATCCGTATTGGAATTGCTTAATAAGGCTCAAGAGGCTTCGGTAGTGTTCACCACCGACCGAGTGGCTCAAGAAGGTCGGGCGTATTGGGGCGCGTATGCTGCCTCCAAAGGGGGCATAGAAACCTTGATGCGAGTCTTAGCCAATGAATTGGAAGCCAATACTATGATTCGGGTCAATGCCATCGACCCCGGCCCCACCCAAACCAGCCTACGGACGCGGGCTTACCCCGCAGCCAACCCCGCTAACTGGGCGACTCCAGAGAGCTTAGTCAAGTACTATCTCTATCTACTGGGATCCGATAGCCACGGACTAACCGGGCATATTATCCGCGCCCAAGACAAACCGAGCCAGGTGAAATTAACCGCTGCATCAACGGCGTCGTGACCCACTGTGCGGACGCCGCCCGGCACGTTTGGCAGTGCTGCTGACCTGCGGTCGCGGTGGGTGCGCGGGGCGGGGCGGTTTCACTTCGGGCGGTAAACCGACAGCGGCGAGCAGGGTGTCAATTTCGGCTGGATCCAGCTCGTCCCAGTGCCCAAGGCGTAGCCCACGGCGTAAGCGGATGGGGCCATAGCGGACGCGCACCAAGCGACTGACAACGACCCCTTGAGACTCCCATAAGCGCCGCACCTCGCGCTTACGGCCTTCTTTTAGCACCACATGATACCAGTGGTTAACCCCCTCGCCGCCACCATCGACCAATTGCTCAAACCGTGCAGGGCCATCCTCCAACTCCACGCCGGTTTGCAATCGCTCTAGGCTCTCGGCTGACACCTGACCGCGCACCCGCACCGCGTATTCGCGTTCGATTTCCGTAGCAGGATGCATCAGTCGATTGGCCAGCTCACCATCGGTAGTCAATAACAGCAGTCCTTGACTGTTGATATCCAAACGCCCGACAGCAATCCAGCGGCCCACACCGAGACGCGGCAAGCGGTCAAATACACTGGCGCGCCCCTCCGGATCGGAACGACTGCAAATTTCATCTTCCGGTTTGTAATACGCCAATACTCGCCGCCGGGGGCTGACGTCCAAATTAACCCGCCGACCATTCACCCGGACGTGCTCGGTTCCCGTAAGCGTCTGTCCGAGCGTCGCCGGTTGACCATCGACAGTTACCCGCCCGGCTCTAATCCACTCTTCAATCTGGCGACGAGAACCAAAGCCCAGGTGCGCCAGTTGTTTATGTAAACGTTCAGTCATGGGTGTGCGGTTCCGGTTGAGTGGGCAACGTGAGTTCCAAGGTCATCGCGGGGGCTTCGGTGTTTTCGGGTTCAGGCAATGGGGGTAAGTCACTCAAAGTTTTAAGATTAAAATAATTCAAAAATTCATGGGTTGTGCCGTATAAACCAGGGCGGCCAGGCACTTCTCGGTGGCCAATACGCCGAATCCAGCCGCGTTCTTGCAGGGTACGCATAATGGTGGTTGACACCGTTACCCCGCGAATTTCCGCAATTTCACCCCGAGTAATCGGTTGGCGATAGGCAATCAATGCTAGGGTTTCCAATAACGCCCGCGAATAGCGCCCAGGTTTTTCTTCCCATAAACGGCCTACCCAAGGTGCATAGCTGTGGCGAACTTGCAAACGCCAGCCGTCGGCCACCTCGACCAGTTCAATGCCCCGTTGGCGGTAATCCTGATGCAAGTCATCCAAGGCTGCCCGCAGACGGGTAGGATCGGGGCGATCATCTTCGGCAAATAACGTCGCCAGTCGTTGCACCGACAGGGGTTCGCCTGCAGCCAGCAAGGCCGCTTCAATAATGGTTTTCAAACAAGGTGAGGGAGTACAGGGAACCGTCATGCGCGGCTGCGTAAATAAATCGGAGCAAACGGTTCGACCTGAACCAGCTCTAACAGCGCCTCACGCAGCAGCTCCAGTGCAGCCAGTAAGGTCACCACCACACCGGCACGCCCCTCAGTGACCGTGAACAGGCTCAGAAAAGGGACAAACTCCTGCCCATCCAGTTGATCCAGAATGGCCCCCATGCGCTCACGCACCGACAGGGGTTCGCTCTGGATCTGGTGATGAGTGAAGTATTGAGCGCGCTCCAATACCCCGCGGAGCGCCGTGAGTAATTCGCTTAATTCAACCTGCGGCTGCGGGCGGTTGGCTGCGGCCGGTGGCGGCACAATCAGCACAGTGAACAGATCACGCTCCAAACGTGGCAAAGCATCAAGCTGCTCAGCCGCCTGCTTAAAGCGCTGGTATTCTTGCAAACGGCGCACCAGCTCATGGCGTGGATCGTCTTCGTCTTCGGGCGCACTGGGACGCGGTAGCAACAACCGCGATTTAATTTCCGCCAACAGCGCCGCCATCACCAGATATTCCGCCGCCAGTTCGAATTGCAAAGCCTGCAGCAGCTCCAGATAACTCATGTACTGGCGGGTAATCTCAGCAATGGGAATATCACAGATATCGAGATTATTTTTGCGAATCAGATACAGCAACAAATCCAATGGCCCCTCAAAAGTTTCCAAAAACACTTCCAAGGCATCGGGGGGGATATACAAATCATGAGGTAAGCGCGTCAGCGGCTCCCCCCCGACCTTAGCCAGCCATGCAGGCGTGTCTTCCGTGACCGGCACCGCTTCCAGTGCGGTCACTGATAACTCAGCCCCATAGCTGCTCGCACATCCGCCAATGTGGCCGCCGCTACCGTGCGAGCGTGTTGACAACCGGCTGCAACCCTGTCGCGAACCTCGTGGGGACGAGCCTCCAGTTCACGCGCCCGGTCACGCATCGGTTCCAATTCCGCCTTGACCGCCGCAATTACAGGACGCTTGCATTCGATGCAGCCAATACCGGCACTGCGGCAGCCTTGTTGTACCCAGTCGCGGGTGGCTTCATCAGAATACACCTTATGAAATTGCCAAACCGGACATTTCTCCGGCTCCCCAGGATCGGTGCGGCGAACCCGCGCCGGATCAGTGGGCATGGTGCGTAATTTTTTCTCCACTTCAGCCGGCTCATCACGTAAGGTAATGGCATTGCCATAGGACTTGGACATCTTCTGGCCGTCCAGTCCGGGAATTTTCGACTCCGGCGTCAACAGCGCCTGGGGTTCAGTCAAAATAGTCTGCTTAGTGGGGCCACCGTAGAGATGGTTAAAACGCCGAGCAACTTCGCGGGTGAGTTCGATATGCGCTACCTGGTCTTCACCCACCGGGACACGGCTAGCGCGGTAAATTAAAATATCGGCGCTTTGCAACAAAGGATACCCAAGAAATCCATAGGTATTCAGATCACGATCTTTAAGTTTATCCTGTTGATCTTTAAAGCTGGGCACCCGCTCCAACCAACCCAGCGGCGTGATCATCGACAGCAGCAGATGCAACTCCGCATGTTCCGGCACCCGCGATTGGATAAAAATACAAGAGCGCTCGGGATCTATCCCCGCTGCCAGCCAGTCGATGACCATATCCCACACATTCTGGCCGATGATGTCACGGTCTTCATAATGCGTGGTTAAGGCATGCCAATCGGCCACGAAATAAAAACAGGTGTAGTCCTGCTGGAGTTTAACCCAGTTTTTTAGGGCACCATGATAGTGGCCGAGGTGTAGTTTGCCCGTCGGGCGCATACCCGACAGAACGCGGTGAGGTTGCGTGGTGCTCACAGAATGAATCACTCTAGCTAGCGGTAGATGAACGGGAGGTTATAGAAAGGGGCTGGCGTCACCGCGCCCTTGACGTAACACTTGGGGCGGATCGGTGGTGAGATCAATCATGGTGGTCGGCTCCAGCGGACACGCTCCACCATCGATGACCAGCTCAACATGGTGTTCCAAACGCTCACGAATCGTCTGGGCGTCATTCAGCGGTAACTCATCACCCGGCAGCATCAAGGTGCTGGACATCAGCGGTTCGCCCAGTTCGGCCAACAGCGATTGAACAATCGCATTGTCGGGGATGCGAATCCCAATGCTTTTGCGCTTGGGGTTCTGCAAACGCCGTGGCAACTCTTTAGTGGCCGGCAATATAAAGGTAAACGGCCCTGGTGTCGCGGCCTTAATCATGCGGAACTGGGCATTCTCAATCCGTGCATACATCCCAATATCGGCGATATCACGACACACCACGGTGAAATTATGATTGCGGTCAGTCTGACGCAGATGTTCTACCCGGTTCATCGCCGCTTTATCATCAATCAACCACCCGAACGCATAGCTGGAATCTGTGGGATAGGCAATCAACCCACCCGCCTGCAAAATGGCAACCGCTTGCCGAATCAAGCGCGCTTGGGGATTATCAGGATGAATGTGAAAAAATTGACTCATAGGCGGATCCAAAATTAAGCATGAATAAGCAATCAGGCATCATAAGGGATTGTTGGCGTAACCGTCGAGTTAACAATCTGCTGTGTTATCCCGTCGTCCCTAGCCCACTGGCAATGGCATTGAGCACCAGCAGCAGATCGGGCAACATGGTCTGCGCTTCTTGCTCACGGCCAGCCTGCTTGAGACTGCGCCAAGTTTTAATCTGCTGAATTTGCAAAGTGTGTAGCGATTTCAGCCGTTGCGAACGGAAGTTAATCATTTGGTACATACGCGGCCGCCGCTCTACCAAGGTTTGTCCGTACAGCATTTCCAGCATATCGCGGGTACGGTGACATTCGTCTTGAATCTGCTGGTGATAGCGCTCCGCTAGAGCGGCATCGTCTACCAGCGTGCAGTATTCCTTGGTAATTTTTAGGTCAGTCAGAGCAATGGCCGAAGAGACGTTGGTAATAATATACCGAAACGGCATAAAGCGCACAGCGTACTGACTCAGCAGTTCGAAGCCATCAGGGTCATGTTCTTTAAGCCGGGCCAACGCAGAACCCACACCGTACCAACCAGTTAAGAAAAAGCGCGCCTGGCTCCAGCTAAACACCCACGGAATCGCACGCAGATCAGCAAAGCTGCGTTGACCGGTACGGCGTGCCGGTCGGGAGCCGATGCTGGACGATTCAATGACATCAATCGGCGTGGCTTGGGCAAAAAACGTCACAAAGTCATCGCTTTTAACCAACTGTTGATAGCTTGCTAGGCTATAGGTGTACAGCTTATTGACAATGGATTCAAGTTGCTGATGCCGCTCGGCATCGGAAACCGGCTCGATCTGGGTGTGTGCCGACTCCGGCGCTTTATGCCTCTCGGTAGGCCAGAGCGTGCTCCGAGTGGTACCGGCCTGAAGCAGTTCCAAATTATAAATGGCTGTGATTTTATTCGCATATTTTTGAGCAATCACCTCGCCTTGCTCGGTCAGGCGCAGATCGCCCTGCAAACTTCCAGACGGCAATCCCACTAAGAAGCGATGGGTCGGGCCAGCACCACGGCTAATCGTGCCGCCACGGCCATGAAAAAAACGAATGCGCACCTTGTTCTTATGGCCTACTTCAGTTAACCGGCGCTGGGCAATATTCAGGCTCCATAGACTGGCCAAGATACCGCCGTCTTTGTTGCTGTCGCTGTAACCGACCATGATTTGCTGCACATCATCGGTAGCATCTCCACTAGCTCGGCGCAGCGCAAAGCTGCGCCGGGTCACTGGATGCGCCAGAAATGCATCCAGAATGCGTGGCCCGTGCTCCAAGTCCTCTATAGTCTCCAGCAAGGGCACGACCGGCAGCACACAGGCTAGGCCAGCATCCTCACCCGACTGCATCTCCATCAGCCCCGCTTCGCGGCACAACACATACACCACCAGCAGATCAGAAAGACTGCGCGTCATGCTCACAATCAACGATCCGATACCGGCTGAACCAAAGCTGTTCACATATTTATACAGCACGCGGTAGCAGGCTAATACCGCATCCGCTTCGGTGCCTAAGCCTTGCGTCTGGCGCACAAAGGGGCGCGCGGTGTGCAGTTCTTCGTTCAGAAAAGCAACGCGCTGCTCTTCTGGCCAGTCGGCAAAATGGGCACCGTCGGCTATGCCAGCCGCACTAAGCAGTTGCGCTACCGCTTTATCATGAAAACTGCTATTTTGCCGGATATCCAGCGCCGCAAGGTGAAAGCCAAAGGTTTGCAGCCTGCGAGC
The DNA here is from genome assembly GCA_003562535.1 of Gammaproteobacteria bacterium. Classification (GTDB taxonomy): domain Bacteria; phylum Pseudomonadota; class Gammaproteobacteria; order Competibacterales; family Competibacteraceae; genus SKOM01. The sequence continues at coordinate 13,422 of PWUP01000146.1, forward strand.
CAGCGGCTCGACATCATTGGCAATAATATGATGGGTTTTGATAGTACGCAGGGACTCGCTCAATAGATCCAGATCGCTCATCATCTGCTGCGGCTGCGTATAGTACCGGCGGCTGTCAGGTGTTAACAGCGGTGTCCGCTGTCCAGACAACGGCAGCCGCAGCCGCATCAAGTTGATCAACTGCCGCCACGACTCATTGGGATTGCGCCGCAGTGCCTGAACCCCTGCGTCGCCTGTCGCTTCGACCAGCTCCTGAATGCGCAGAGCCAGCTTGGGGGGCACCTGCGCCTCAAAATCGGAAATACTGATATTGCTTGCCAAGCCGTTCAACTCCTGGTCTAAAAAACTCAGGGCGTGTTGACGTAACTCCAGCAGCGTGTCGCGGGTCACTTCGGCAGTCACAAAGGGGTGGCCATCGCGGTCGCCGCCTACCCAATTGCCAAATCTGATCTTAGGAAGCTGTGTCCAATGCCTCAGCCTGTCTAGGCTAAATCCGGTGTCAGCCCACGCATCACGCAGCCGCTGGTCAACCACAGGAATAACCTCAGGAAAGACGCGACTGAGATAGTGCAGTACGTTCTTGAATTCATCATCAATCGTGGGTTTTTGCAAAAAGATTTGCCCGGTAAACCACAGCCGTTGCATAGCCGCCTTAATGTCTGCAGCGATTTGCTGGCGCTCATGCCGAGTCCACACTTGATTTTCGCGCTTTACCATCAGCAGATAGATGATGCGTAATTGGTCGATCATCGTGGAACGTTTGGACTGAGTCGGATGAGCGGTCAGCACCGGCTCAATCGTTATATCGGGCAAACGCTGGGCTATCTCATCTTCGCTCAGGCCGTTGTTTTTAAGATCACGCAGGGTTTGACCCCACAGCCCGGAAATGCGGGGCAGTCCATGTTCGGTTTCTAAACGACGGCGCAGTTGGGCGGCCGCGTTTTCTTCCGCAATAGTGATTAATTGAAAATACAGTGAAAAAGCCTTGCTGATGGTTTCCGGACGCGCCCGCACATCTTGCGCCTGCGCCTGCTGGCCATCCAGAACCCGAGCCACATCATGCTCGTCACTGTCATGGAGCATATCCACAAAGCACTGGTGGAGAAAAGCTAGATCATCGTGGATTTTATCCAGTTGAATGCTGTCGTCTGTGGTGCTGAAATACATGATAATTCAATGCTCTCTATGACTATAACACCCGCACAATGCGGAACCCTAAACTGGGCAAACGGCTATCGGGATAACCACTGGAGCGACAAGCGGAACGCAGCGCCGGTAAGGGGGTGTACCAAGAGCCTCCACGAATGGCACGCGGTGAACGGTCATCCGGTTCTGCGTGGTGTTGTTCTTCACCGCCGTACTCACGGTCATAGCATGAACTGACCCATTCCTCGACATTGCCATGCATATCATGCAGCCCCCACACATTGGCGGGAAATTGACCGACAGAACTGGTTTGCCCAAGATGATAATTGGCCTGTTCGGGGGTGAGGGTATCGCCATAATAAAATGCTGTGGCCGTACCTGCTCTACAGGCGTATTCCCATTCGGCCTCGGTAGGCAAGCGATAATACTGACCGGTGCGTTCAGACAACCAGCGACAGTAGGCCATGGCATCATGCCAACTGACATAAATCACTGGGCGGGTATCACGTCCCCAGCCCTCATCAGCCGGTTGCTCATGATGGGTCGCTCGACAAAAATAGTCATAATCGGCAAAGGTGATTGGGTAGCGACTGAGAGCAAACGGATCGGCAATCTGTACTTCATGCGAGCATTCATCGTCATGACGATCCAGCTCCTCTTCGGGTGAACCCATTAAAAATCGCCCAGCCGGAATCACCACCATCTCTGGCGTGTTGATACTGCGAAATAAGCGCCATTTAAACCGCTCCTGAAATAGCGCCGGTAAGCCTAACTGTTGGACAGTGGTTTCTTGTAACAACAGCACTTCCTCGTTAGTCCAACCGTGAATCAGCGGCAGTTCCGTCGGTGTCGCACTCGATGGGGTTAGAGCCTGTGCCTGCGCTCGATCACGGAGCCGCTGGAGGTTTTTCTTAGCGGCATTATGCCCTTGTGCCGCCGCTTGGCGATACCAGCGAGCGGCTTCGACATCATTTGGAATCACCCCACGCCCTGTGGCATACATTGAGCCGAGACTATTTTGCGCTGCGGCATACCCTTGAGCGGCTGCTCGCCGATACCATCGGACCGCAGTGCCATCATCCTGGAGCACACCTCGCCCCCGTGCATACATCACCCCTAAATTATGTTGTGCGGGGATATAGCCTTGCTCAGCCGCTTGTCGACACCATTCAAAAGCCGCACCATCATCTTGCGGAGTGCCACGCCCCAGCACGCACATTAGCCCGAGACGGTATTGGGCGGCACTATGACCCTGCTCGGCAGCCTGTTGATACCAGTGTACCGCTGCGACATCATCCTGAACGACCCCCGTGCTATCGGCATAGCTTAAGCCTAAGTGATACTGCGCATCGCTGTGCCCTTGTTCCGCGGCCTTACGGTACCACTCTAGGGCTTGCGTCGCGTCTTGGGTAATGCCACGGCCTTGCGCCAACATCAATCCAAGCTGGCATTGGGCCGGGGCGTAATGCTGTTCAGCAGAACGCTGCAGCCACGGCACTGCGGCCTCATCATCTTGCGTCACTCCATGTCCGTCAGCATACAACATCCCTAATTGATACTGGGCGATTGGCTCACCCTCGGCGGCGGCATAGAGACACCACTGGGCCAAAAATTCAGCCGCGCTAGGCCGTTGCTCAGGTTCAGCCTGCACACAGTCTTGCAACAACTGGCGTTGCTGGTCATCGTCGATGGCCGTAAATTCCAGTGGCTGGGGCGGGCGTCCGGTTATCAGGCGATACAGCGTCACGGCCAAGCTGTACATATCGCTCCACGGCCCGGGTTCACCCGATTCAGGGGCGGTACTCCGCAACTCTGGAGCGATGTAAGCGAGCGCTGCACTCATGCGCATAGCCTGTTCGCTGGTGGCTTGGTCTGCCCCTTGGCTGAGCTGTGGGTACCACGCCTCCAGTAAACTCGCTAAGCCGAAATTCAACACCACAACATCAAACGACGTATCGCTATCGCACAGCAGTAGATTAGCCGGTTGAATATTGTAGTGATAAATCGCCTCACCATGAGCGTGTTCGAGCAGTTGCGCGATTTGCATACCGACCGCAAAACCCTGCTTACGGCTCAGCGTGCCACAATGGGTTAACCACGTTTCGCCGTCCAAGGCATCATGCAAATACGCCATTTCCCAATAAGGATAACGACGTTTGGTTGGATCGAGATAATCCCCTCCATACCATTGGGGAATCCGTGAATCCGCCCATTGGTTCATCGCCTTGACCTGTTTATGGCAGTGTTTGGCGGCGCTATAATCGTCCGTCCACAGGATTTTGAGCACCCGCTGCTCATTGATGCGGTTTGTGACCCGTAAGGTCATCCCCAGTGCGCCTGCTCCTAAAATCAGCTCTGGGGTATCGCGGTTTTGGTAGGTGCGCCATAGGGTATAGTCGGAGTCCAATTTCGCCGCCTGCTGTAAATGCTCAAGCGCTGCGGTGCGGTCGTCTTGGCGCAGATGTAACTGAAACAGATTGTAGTGCGCTAAGGCGTAGTCCGCAGTGAAATGCTTAGGATTATCGAGAATGGCCATCAGTAGCTGCTGCGCCTGAGCGGCATCGCCGCTGGCCGCCAGGACACAGGCCAACAGAATATCCGCATGAGCATGATAACCGGGCTGCTGACCCAATTGCTCAGTATCCTGCTGTATCTCTTCGACGAATCCAGGCGGCAGAGACTGGAATTCATCGCTGGGATACAGGCATTGCTGCAATCCCACCGCATGCAGTTTTTGCATAATCTGGGCGCATAAAGCATCGGCAGTGCCGCGTTGAGCATCAGGGAGGTGGGTTGCGTTCACTACTCGTTATCCAAAGCCTACAGTCTCACTATCGTGATTATGCCCGCCTTTAGGTAAAAATGCAGCTTGTACCATTAACGCGCCTGCTCAATATGCTGGAAAACTTTCTCCACACTATCGCGGGCATCACCGAATAACATGCGGGTATTATCTTTGTAGAACAGAGGATTATCGACACCGGCGTAACCTGTTGCCATGCTGCGTTTCAGCACCACCACCGTTCGTGCTTTCCAGACTTCCAACACGGGCATACCGGCAATCGGGCTATCAGGCACTTCTTGGGCAGCGGGATTGACAATATCGTTGGCACCAATCACGACCACCACATCGGTGTTTGGCAAGTCGTCATTAATCTCGTCCATTTCTAGCACGATATCGTAGGGGACTTTCGCCTCAGCCAAGAGCACATTCATGTGGCCGGGCAAACGTCCCGCAACGGGGTGAATCCCAAACCGTACCCGTATCCCTTGAGCGTTTAACGACCGGGCAATGGCGCTGACTGTGTTTTGCGCTTGAGCCACCGCCATCCCATAGCCGGGAACGATCACCACTTCATTGGCGTCTGCCAGTAATTGTGCCGTTTCTTCGGCAGAAATTGGTATCACCTCACCGGTTTCTTCACTTGCCGGCCCGGCACCGCCGCTGCTGCCAAAACCGCCTAAAATCACGCTGATGAATTTGCGGTTCATGGCCCGACACATGATATAGCTCAGAATCGCCCCGCTGGAGCCGACCAAAGCACCGGTAACAATCAGCAGATTGTTGTTCAACATGAAACCCGCCGCCGCTGCCGCCCAACCCGAATAGCTGTTGAGCATCGACACGACTACCGGCATATCCGCCCCACCGATGGCGAAAATCAAATGGGCACCGATAACAAAAGCGATCAGCGTCATCAGCAGCAGAATCAGCACTGCGGTGCTGGTGGTGTCCGTCATGATGAACACCGCCCCCAAGGCCAGACATACCAGCACGGCGACTAAGTTCAGGATATGGCGTGCGGGCAATAACAGCGGTTTGCTGGCCAGTACGCCGTGTAATTTACCGAAAGCCACAATGGAACCCGTAAAGGTGATCGCCCCGATGAATACCCCGAGATAGATTTCGATTTCGAGGATGACTTGTTCGGCTCCCACATAGTCACTACCAGGATCAAGGAAGGTTGCAAAGCCGACCAACACCGCAGCCAGCCCAACAAAACTGTGTAAGGCGGCCACCAACTGCGGCATTTGGGTCATCATCACCCGTGAGGCCACAAACGCACCGATTAGCGCCGCAATGATCATCGCAGGGATTAAGAGTGCATAGGCATCAACCCGCGCACTGAGTACGGTCGCGAGAATAGCAATGGCCATACCGACCATACCGTAGATATTGCCGCGTCGCGCCGTTTCCTGATGACTCAAACCACCGAGGCTGAGAATAAACAGAATACTGGCGATAATATAGGCCATAGCCACCAAACCAGGATTAAGCATAATGTCGGCTCCTTAATTCAATCCTTGCGAAACATCTGCAACATGCGTTGAGTGACATAAAACCCACCGAATATGTTGATCGTTGTAATAAAAATAGCCACCAAGGCCAATATCACCACGACAGCAGAGTCGTTAGACACCTGCAACAAAGCGCCAATGATGATCACACTGCTGATGGCATTGGTGACGCTCATCAGTGGGGTATGCAGGGCGGGGGTGACGTTCCAGATCACTTGCCAGCCGACAAAGCAGGCCAAGACAAATACGGTTAAATTAGCGGTGAACGAGGGCGGTGCTACCGTACCGATACCCAATAGCGCCAGCCCACCGATAATTAATGTGGTGATCGAACGTCGCGCATGGCGGCGCGCCTGCTCGGCGGGATCGACCACAACGGCAGGTGGTGCCGCCGTTTTGGGTTGCGCCGGAGCGGCAGACAACTTAGGCGGTGGGGGCGGCCAGGTGATTTCGCCGGCCTTGATGACCGTACACCCACGGATGACTTCATCGTCCATATTGACGACGACCTGGCCGTCTTTTTCCGGAGTCAGTTCGGTGAGCAAATGGCGTACATTGGTGGCATAAAGTTGACTGGATTGGGTGGGCAAACGGCTAGGCAGGTCGGTATAGCCGATAATCGTTACCCCATGACGGATCACCACTTCGCTGGGTTCGGTCAGCTCACAGTTGCCACCTTGTTCGGAGGCTAAATCTACAATGACACTGCCCTCGCGCATGGATTCCACCATATCGGCGAGGATCAACTTTGGCGCCGGTTTGCCAGGAATCAAGGCCGTGGTAATAATAATATCCACTTCCCGCGCCTGCTCGCGGAATAAGGCCATTTCGGCATCAATAAAGGCTTGGCTCATCTCCTTGGCATAACCGCCTTCGCCCGTGCCTTCTTCGGTAAAGTCCAGTTCTAAAAACTCGCCGCCCAGCGATTCAATCTGCTGTCTGACCTCGGGACGGGTATCAAAAGCCCGTACTATAGCCCCAAGACTGGTAGCGGCACCGATGGCAGCCAGCCCAGCGACACCGGCACCGATCACCATCACTTTAGCGGGTGGCACCTTGCCGGCGGCCGTAATTTGTCCGGTGAAAAACCGTCCAAAATGGTGCGCGGCTTCGATCACCGCTCGATAACCGCCGATATTGGCCATAGAACTCAAGGCATCGAGTTTCTGCGCGCGTGAGATTCGCGGTACAGCATCCATAGCCAACACCGTAGCCTGACGGGCTTGGAGTCGTTCCAACAATTCGGGGTTTTGGGCTGGACGAATAAAGCTGACCAAACAGCCGCCTTCCCGCAGCAGCTCGGCTTCATCTTGATTTAACTCCGGATGCGATTCTGGTGCCCGTACCTTAAGCACAATCGCCGCTCGCGCCCACAGTTCACGCACATCAGTAACGATTTCGGCACCGACCTCGCGGTACGCTTCATCGGTAAATTTCGCTGCTGCACCCGCACCGGTTTCTACGCAGACTTGATAGCCTAGCTTCAGCAAATGTTGAGCGGTTTCCGGTGTGACGGCAACCCGTCGCTCGCCAGAATGAACCTCTTTCGGTACTCCAATAGTCATTGACATGTGAATCTTACCCAGTTAGTGATAGCGCTTTAAATAATGGTTATTGGTAGCATTGAGATGAGCGATGTCATACCCAATGCCCAATCACCATACCCGATTATGTATGACAGGCAAATGCTAGCGGGTGGTGAGCGATGCTCCAATGGGTTATGCTTAAGGAACCCAAACAAAATTTAAACCTCTTATCAAGATCATCACGGTGGCCACATGGGATAGAGCGGCCCATTATCATGGGGAGGCAACAACCGATGTATGGCTTGGAGCAGCCTGTACTACGCACTGATGTATCCGGCATGCCGCTGGAGTGGATTAATTTCCAAGACGCAGTGAGATTTTACCATCTCGATCAGGTCGCCTATACCTGTGGCATTGTGCTGTATCGGGTGCACGGTGGGATTAACGCCCGCAGTGGCCTACGCAGTGTCATTGAAGTTAATTCCATTATCGCCACCCCTAGCGGCCTCTACGCTCGGCTGCGTAACAGTGCTAGCTATATCCCGCCCTTATCTAACGCGGCCTTATTTCGTCGTGATTTTAATCTCTGTCTGTATTGTGGTCAGTCATTTTCCACCCATGACCTGTCTCGGGATCATATCACCCCGATTGTACAAGGTGGAACGAATGACTGGAATAATATCGTCACTGCCTGCAAACGGTGTAATCATCATAAAGGGGGACGCACGCCAGAACAAGCCGGTATGCAACTGCTGGCCATCCCCTTTACCCCTAACCATGCCGAATATGTTTTCCTGCAAGGTCGGCGTATTTTAGCCGACCAAATGGAGTTTTTGCGCGCCCATTTTCCCCGCAGCAGCCCGCTGCATGAGCGGCTGGATTCGTTGGGACTGAGTTAATTAATGGACTTAGGACACATTAAGCCACAAAAAAGCCCGCTAATGAGTACATTGCGGGCTTTTATGGGTATCGTGTTTTTTTGAGATGGTGCCGATGGCCGGACTCGAACCGGCACGGCTTGCGCCACTACCCCCTCAAGATAGCGTGTCTACCAATTCCACCACATCGGCATTACTGAACAGATTTACTGAGGCACTCGGGGTACGTCTTCGGGTGTCGGTGGTCTATCAACAGGCTCGGGTGCGTCAGCGGGTATGTCAATCGTCTCCAAACCCGAACGCTCCACTACACTGGCGGGTCCTTGAACTTGCGTCGCAAAATAGGCGAGAGTCAAGCTAGTGACAAAAAAGCCTGTGGCCAGACCCGCTGTGATCCGACTCAAAAAAGTCGCCGAACCGCGAGAACCGAATACCGTCGAGGATGCGCCGCCGCCGAAACCTGTTCCCGCAGCAGAACCTTGACCCTGCTGCAAGAGGATCAGCGTGACCAGCGCAAGCGTGACCAGTATATGGATAACTAAAACTATTGTCTGCATAAAATCGTTACAAAGCCGCTTGGATAATGGCAGAGAACTCAGCGCTGTCTAGCGATGCTCCACCGACCAAACCTCCATCAATATCCGCCATAGCAAAGAGAGCGGATGCATTATTACCTTTAACACTGCCGCCGTAAAGGATGCGCACTGAATTAGCTATTGTAGCATCATATTCAGCAATCATGCTACGGATATAAGCATGAACTTCTTGAGCCTGTTCGGGAGTCGCCGTGCGCCCTGTGCCGATGGCCCATACCGGCTCATAGGCAATGACTGCACGCTGCAGCGCTTCGACCCCAGAGTGTTGAATGACCGCCTCAAGTTGCTGGGTGACTACCGTTAACGTCACCCCTTGATCGCGCTCGTCTAGGGTTTCGCCAACACACAGTATGGGCTGTATATGATGCGCTTGTGCTGCGGCAAATTTAGCCGCAACCAAGGTATTGGTCTCGCCATATAACGCCCGCCGTTCGGAGTGCCCCACGACCACATAGTGACAGCCGAAATCGGTTAACATCGCCGCCGCGATTTCGCCGGTATAAGCGCCACTGGCGTGTTCTGACAGGTTTTGTGCTCCCCAGCGCACCGAGGTATTGGCTAAACGGGTCGAGGTTTCTGGCACATAAACACAGGGCGGCAATACCGCGACCTCTACGCTCTGGGCTACGGTCTCGGCCTGAGCACTGACCGCATCGAGCAACGCCCGTGTACTGGCCAGATTGCCGTTCATTTTCCAATTGCCTGCAATCAATGGTTGCCGCATGGTGTCGTTCCTCACAGTAAAATTCAGTGGATAGTATAGCGGACTATGGTTACGGTGCTATGGCATGGAGCGCTTTACCGCCTCGGCCAGTTCTTCGGCAACAGCGGTCACTAGGGCTAAATCACGTCCTTCCACCATGACCCGAATCAACGGCTCGGTGCCTGATGGACGCAATAAGATCCGCCCTTGCTGACCAAGCTGCTGTTGTAGTGCCTGCATCACCGTTTGTACGGGTTCGCACTGGTCTAAATCAAACGCATGACGTAGGGGGACATTGATCATATGTTGTGGAAATTTATGCATCCCACTGAGTAAATCGTCCAAACTTTGACCGGTGTCCGCCATAGCCAACAAGACTTGCAAGGCAGCGACAATGCCATCGCCGGTGGTGTTTTTGTCAAGACAGATGATATGCCCTGAGCTTTCACCGCCTAAAACTAAGCCATCGGCACGCAAACGCTCCAAAATGTAGCGATCCCCGACTTTCACCCGCTGCAGATGTAACCCGTGTTCCGCTAAGGCCAATTCCAGACCCAGATTACTCATTTGGGTGCCTACGACGACGGTTTCATCGGCACCGCAACGGCGGCGATGGGTGGCGATGATGTAAAGGATTTCATCACCGTCTATTGTCTCGCCACGCCGATTTACCAAAATTAAGCGATCGCCATCCCCATCGAAGGCAATGCCTAAATCGGCTTGATGCTCGACGACGGCTTGTTGCAAGGCGCTCGGTTCGGTAGAGCCACACTGGGCATTAATGTTCAGACCGTCCGGCTTGATCGCTAGCGGGATAACCTGGGCGCCGAGTTCGGTAAATACATTGGGGGCAATATGATAGGTTGCACCATTCGCACAATCAACGACTAATTTCAGACCTTGCAAATTCAGGCTGGAAGGCACCGTACTTTTGCAAAACTCGATATAGCGCCCGGCGGCGTCAAACAAGCGTTCGGCCTTGCCGAGTTCAGCCGGTGCGACCGTGCTCAGGGGTTCGTCGAGTACGGATTCAATTTGGTATTCAACAGTATCAGCGAGTTTATAGCCGTCATGAGCAAAAAACTTAAGGCCGTTATCGGGAAAACCGTTATGGGAGGCGCTGATGACAATGCCCGCGCTGGCGCGTAGGGTACGGGTTAAATAGGCCACACCTGGTGTTGGCATCGGACCCAATAGCGCAATATCTAGGCCAGCGGCGGATAAACCAGCCTCCAAAGCCGATTCAAACATATAACCCGAAATGCGCGTATCTTTGCCAATCAATACTTTATTACGATTTTGGTGGCGTAAAGCCCGACCTGCCGCCCAACCCAACCGCAGCATGAAGTCAGGAGTGATTGGCGCGAGACCGACTCGGCCACGGATTCCATCGGTTCCAAAATAACGCTTGCTCACAGGATGCCCTTAATTATGCGGTGTGATGAAGCGGGTAGCGTAAAAAAAAAACCCCCTGTCTGCAAGCAAAACAGGAGGGTTTGAGTGGTAATCCCCCAAGCTATGAGGGAACAGTACGCTCAGCGCTAATCAGAGCTGCTCAGCCGGACCACCAATCGGCGGCGGGCCACTGGGCTGTTCCTTGCCAGACACCGACTCGCCAGACATCGGTGGCTTGCGTTGGTCATCGGGATTCCAGTCTTTAGGTTCACGCGGTTCCCGACCTTCCATAATATCCTTGATCTGATCAGCATCAATGGTTTCGTATTTCATCAACGCTTCAGACATGGCATGCAGTATGTCCATGCTGTCACGGAGGATCTGCTCGGCACGTTGGTAATTGCGGTTGATGAAACTGCGGATTTCTTCATCGATGGCATGAGCCGTTTCATCGGAGACGCTTTTATGGCGGGTCACCGAACGTCCGAGAA
>PWUP01000115.1 GCA_003562535.1 Gammaproteobacteria bacterium
CCACAGGTCAATTGTCTAGGTCACATTTGTTTAAAAAATCTCGCCGCAATATTGCGCGGATTAATATGATTCTTGCGGAGAAACAGCGCTCATGATGACTGAGCACGAAATGAGTACACCGACTACTCCACCCAGTGCAGATGCACATACACCGTCTGCAGCGCGCAGTGTTGTCGGTCAAGTCAGCAGCAACCGTATGGATAAGACCATTACGGTGATTATTGAGCGTATAGAGCGGCACCCGCTGTACGGCAAATATGTGCGCCGACGCACTAAATTACACGCTCATGATGAACATAACCAATGCCAAATCGGCGATACGGTCATCGTAGAACAATGCCGGCCATTATCGAAAACCAAATTCTGGCGCTTAGTTGAAATTGTTGAGAAAGCACAGCGCTGATTGTGGGTCGCTGAGACGGGCTAGGGCATGATGTCAACGGATAAAAAGTAATCAGGGTAACAGCATGATTCAAATGCAGACAGTTTTAAATGTGGCCGATAACAGCGGTGCCCGTCGTTTGATGTGTATCAAAGTGCTTGGCGGTTCACATCGGCGCTACGCCAAAATTGGCGATGTCATTAAAGTCAGTGTTAAAGAAGCTATTCCTCGTGGTCGGGTTAAAAAGGGTGAAGTTTATAATGCCGTGGTTGTGCGCACCCGCAAGGGGGTGCGCCGCCCGGACGGATCTCTTGTCCGATTCGATGGTAACGCGGCGGTATTGCTTAACAATAAATTAGAGCCTATCGGTACCCGTATTTTTGGTCCGGTAACCCGTGAGTTACGCACGGAACGGTTTATGAAGATTATTTCTTTGGCACCGGAAGTCCTGTGATCCAAGCTTGGGTGCGATGGCCTGTGAGTAAGTGGAAGGGTAATAATGCGTAGAATTCGTAAAGGTGACGATGTGATCGTCATTGCTGGGCGAGACCGCGGTCGGCGTGGTAACGTGGTGCGGGTGCTTGATGCGGATCGTGTCATTGTGGACAACGTCCACATGATCAAGCGACATACCAAACCCAACCCCGCACGCAATCAGCCGGGTGGAATCATCGAGAAAGAAGCACCGATTCATGTTTCTAATGTCATGTTATACAACCCGATGACTGAAAAAGGTGATCGAGTAGGCTTCCGTGTGCTCGAAGATGGGCGCAAAGTGCGCTACTTCAAATCCAATAATGAAGTTGTCGACGTATAAAGGGCATCATTATGGCACGATTAAAACAGCACTATTTAAGCACAGTGATGCCGCAATTGCGGGAACAGTTTGCCTACCAAAATGTTATGCAAATTCCCCGCATCACTAAAATCACGTTGAATATGGGCGTGGGTGAAGCGGTTGCTGATCGTAAAATTATGGAACATGCGGTTAACGATCTGACTCAAATCTCGGGTCAAAAGCCGTTGGTGAATAATGCCCGCAAGTCTGTTGCCGGGTTTAAAATTCGTGAAGGCTGGCCGATTGGCTGTAAAGTGACTTTGCGTCGCGAACGCATGTATGAGTTTTTAGATCGATTGATCAATGTGGCTATCCCTCGTATTCGTGATTTCCGCGGCCTGAGTGCTAAATCTTTTGATGGTCGGGGTAATTACAGCATGGGTGTGCGGGAACAGATCATCTTTCCAGAAATTGATTACGATCGTATCGACACATTACGTGGCCTAGACATCACCATCACTACCTCGGCGCCAACGGATGCCGAAGGTCGGGCGCTGTTAGCGGCGTTTAATTTCCCATTTCGTAACTGAGGATTGGTGTATGGCCAAGAAAAGCATGATTAACCGTGAGCTAAAGCGTGATCGTTTGCGCATCAGCTACGCGGCTAAACGTCAGGAACTGAAAGAACTGGTGCGCACAGCTAAAGATGAAGAACAGCGGCGCGAGGCGCAATCGCGTCTGCAGGCTTTGCCCCGCGATGCCAGCCCTGTGCGGGGTCAGCGGCGTTGTCGCTTAACTGGCCGTCCGCATGGTGTGTACCGTAAGTTCGGTTTAGGACGTACTAAACTGCGCGAATTAGCCATGCGCGGTGATATACCCGGTTTGCGCAAGTCAAGCTGGTAATGATTTCAACACACAGATTCCTAGAGGGATATCGTTACTTATGAGTATGACTGATCCTATCGCTGATATGCTGACGCGGATACGCAATGCACAAGCGGTGTCGAAAGCGCATGTTGCCATGCCTTCGTCCAAATTAAAATTATCCATTGCAAAAACCTTGCAGGATGAAGGTTATATTGAATCTTATCGCGTTACCGAAGTAGATTCCAAGCCGACTTTAGTGATTGATCTCAAATATTATCAGGGGCAACCCGTTATTGAGTTAATTCAGCGCGTCAGTCGCCCAGGTTTGCGCGTGTTTAAAGGTAAGGATGAGCTGCCAAGTGTTCGCGGCGGTCTGGGTATCGCCATCGTCTCCACTTCTAAAGGAGTGATGAGTGACCAAGCTGCGCGGGCAGCCGGTCATGGCGGTGAGATTCTGTGCATCGTCGCTTGATGGAGTGAAGTCATGTCACGTATTGCAAAACAACCGATCAATCTGCCTAAAGGCGTGGAAGTGACCTTGCAGGGTCGCCATTTAAGCATTAAAGGTCAAAAAGGCGTGTTAAACCTTGACCTCTACCCTGGAGTTTCACTCCGTCAAGATGATCAACAATTGAATATTGTTCCTCAGTCTGAACAATCGCAACACCGAGCATTTGCTGGAACCATGCGGGCTTTAGTCCACAATATGGTGGTCGGGGTGAGCCGTGGTTTTGAGAAGCGCTTGCAGTTGGTGGGTGTCGGTTATCGGGCGCAGGTACAGGGTTCTGCTGTAAACTTAACCTTGGGGTATTCTCATCCCATTGTCTATTCAGTACCACAAGGTGTGACGGTCGAAACTCCCTCACAAACAGAGATTGTGATCCGTGGGGCGGATAAACAACAGGTTGGCCAAGTTGCGGCTAAGATCCGTGCTTTCCGTCCTCCTGAGCCTTACAAGGGCAAAGGAGTACGTTATGCCGATGAAACCATCATTATGAAAGAAGCGAAGAAGAAGTAGGCGCACATGGACAAAAAAACATCACGGCTGCGTCGTGGACGGCGTACCCGCATGAAAATTCGTCAACTCGATGTGCATCGGCTCTGTGTGCATCGTACCCCTCGGCATATTTATGCGCAACTGATTGCACCCAGTGGGGCGCAGGTGCTGGCAGCGGCTTCCACCGTTGAGGCCACTGTACGCCAAAGTGTCAAGAGCACAGGCAATATCGAAGCGGCTAAGCGAGTGGGTCAGGCGATTGCCGAAAAAGCTAAAGCGGTTGGTATCGAGCGGGTTGCATTTGATCGCTCGGGGTTTAAATATCATGGTCGAGTCAAGGCGTTAGCCGAAGCCGCCCGTGAACACGGCTTGCAGTTCTGAGAGGTAAACCATGGCGACAAGTGTGGATAGCACCCAAAACACAGATGGACTGCAAGAAAAACTCATCGCAGTCAATCGAGTAGCTAAGGTGGTCAAAGGGGGCCGGCAATTTGGCTTTACGGCGTTAACGGTGGTTGGCGATGGACAAGGTCGCGTAGGCTTTGGTTACGGTAAAGCGCGTGAAGTACCGATTGCCATTCAAAAAGCGATGGATAAAGCGCGGCGCAATATGCACACCATCGCCATTAACGGCAGTACGCTGCAATATCCGGTGATTGGCTGTCACGGTGCGGCTCGTGTGTTCATGAAGCCTGCCTCCGAAGGTACGGGCATCATCGCCGGTGGGGCGATGCGTGCTGTATTTGAAGTCTTAGGTGTCCGTGATGTATTGGCTAAATGTATCGGTTCGCGTAATCCGATCAATGTGGTACGCGCTACCCTACAAGGGTTGTCCGCTATGACGGCGGTAGATTATGTTGCCGCTAAGCGCGGCAAGCGCGTTGAAGAAATCCGAGGCTAGAGGCTGAACCATGACGGAAAAAAAGCTTAAAGTCACCTTGGTCAAAAGTCTTAATGGCCGTTTACAGTCACATAAAGCCTGTGTCCGCGGTCTCGGTTTACGCCGGATTAACCATGCGGTCATCGTTAATGATACCCCCGAGAATCGCGGTATGATTAACAAGGCTTACTACTTGCTTAAAGTCGAGGACGCTCATGCGACTTAATACACTCAAGCCGGCAGCCGGCAGCCGACCTAATGCCAAAAGAGTAGGGCGCGGTATTGGCTCTGGTCTAGGCAAGACGTCAGGTCGCGGCCATAAAGGTCAAAAATCGCGTGCCGGTGGTTTCCATAAAGTCGGTTTTGAAGGCGGGCAAATGCCTTTGCAGCGCCGTCTGCCTAAGCGTGGATTTGTATCCGCGCAAGCCTTGCAAACGGCAGAAATTCGCCTGCACGAGTTGGCTAAAGTTCAAGCCGATATTGTTGATGTGGCAGCACTACGCCAAGCTCGACTCATTTCGGGAACCATTCAACGGGTCAAGATTATTGCCTCCGGTGAGATCACTCAACCGGTACAGATCCGCGGTCTAGGTGTCACCAAAGGTGCCCGAGCGGCTATTGAAGCCGCTGGTGGCCAAATTCTTGAGCACTAAATAGCAGGCTTCTCTTATGGCTTCACCGTTACCGAAATTAGGCAAGATGGTGGAACTGCGTCAGCGCTTATTATTCGTGCTGGGCGCAATCGTGGTGTTTCGCATTGGTACGTTCATACCCGTACCCGGCGTACGTCCGGAAGTCATGGCGCAGTTGTTTGAACAACAACGCGGCACCATCTTGGACATGTTTAATATGTTTTCGGGTGGAGCCTTAGAGCGCTTAAGTATCATGGCGCTCGGGATTATGCCCTATATTTCAGCGGCTATCATCATGCAGTTGATGTCGCATGTCGTCCCCTCGCTCATTCAATTGCGTAAAGAGGGCAATAATGGGCGGCGTAAAATTACTCAATACACCCGCTATCTAACGGTACTCTTGGCGACCTTCCAGTCCATTGGTGTGGGCATTGCCCTGCAAGGTCAAGTGGTGGGCGGTCAGTCCGTCGTCGCCTTCACCGGCATTGCGTTCATGATCACCTGCTCGGTGTCCTTAGTCGGTGGCACCATGTTCCTGATGTGGTTGGGTGAGCAAGTGACCGAGCGGGGAATTGGCAACGGGATTTCAATTATCATCTTCGCCGGTATTGTGGCTGGATTGCCAGGGGCGCTCGGGGGAACCTTAGAGCTTGCTCGTACTGGTGAGTTGAATATTTTCTCGGTGCTGTTGATTTTAGCCTTAGCGCTGGCCGTTACCGGGTTTGTCGTGTTCATTGAACGTGGACAGCGGCGGATTACTGTCAATTACGCCAAACGTCAGCAAGGGCGCAAAATGTATGCGGGGCAAACCAGCCATCTGCCACTCAAGCTCAATATGGCGGGTGTGATTCCACCGATTTTTGCATCCAGCCTGATCTTATTCCCCGCCACGTTGGGTGGTTGGAGTGGTGGGGCTGAGGGTATGGAATGGTTACAGCGTCTGAGTTCTGCGATGTCGCCAGGTCAGCCGCTGTACATCATGTTTTACGCAACATTGATCATTTTCTTCTGTTTCTTCTATACGGCCTTGGTGTTCAATGCTCGGGAAACAGCAGACAATTTAAAGAAGTCCGGTGCTTTCATCCCCGGTATTCGTCCCGGTGCACAAACCGCAAGCTATATTGATAAAGTGCTTACTCGCTTGACATTTGTCGGCGCGCTCTACATCACTGCTGTGTGTTTATTGCCTGAATTTTTAATTCTGTACTGGAACGTACCGTTTTATTTTGGGGGAACCTCATTGCTGATTATTGTGATTGTCAGCATGGACTTTATGGCTCAAGTGCAGGCTCATCTGATGTCGCACCAGTACGATAGCCTGATGAAAAAGGCCAATCTACGCGGTATGCCAGGTGGCGGTCTGACACGCTAACTGCGAGAAACCACAGTGAGGCTAGGTGCTCATTGTGGTTGAGTAATGGAGATTAACTGAGATGAAAGTGCAAGCTTCGGTCAAAAAAATTTGTCGCAACTGCAAAGTCATTCGCCGACGGGGTGTTGTGCGGATTATTTGCAGTGATAAACGCCATAAGCAAAGACAAGGCTAATGGCTAGCTTTTATGAACATTCTAGTCTAAAATGGGTGGTTTTCGTATGATCCCGGCTCAGGAACAATAATGGCTCGTATTGCAGGCATCAATATACCGGCTAACAAACATGCCGTCATCGCGTTGCAATCCATCTACGGTATCGGAGCAACTCGCTCGCGGTTAATTTGCGAACGCGCACAAATCGCGCCGGATACTAAGATCAGGAACCTGAACGATGAGCAGATTGAGGCGCTGCGTGCCGAAGTCGGTGGTTTTATCGTTGAAGGTGATTTGCGCCGTGAAGTCGCGATGAACATCAAACGACTGATGGATCTCGGTGCTTACCGTGGGTTACGTCACCGGCGTGGCTTACCGACTCGCGGCCAGCGCACACGCACTAACGCGCGTACACGTAAGGGTCCACGGCGACCCATTAGGAAATAACATGATAGACCAGTGCGGTAGAGAGTAAGCATGGCTAAGCCTGTCAGCAAAGTTCGTAAAAAAGTTAAAAAGCATGTCGTGGATGGGATTGCCCATGTCCATGCCTCTTTTAATAACACCATCATCAGCATCACTGATCGTCAGGGTAATGCGCTTTCATGGGCGACCGCCGGCGGTTCAGGGTTCAAAGGTTCACGTAAAAGCACACCGTTTGCTGCTCAGGTGGCTGCTGAACGTGCCGGTGAGGTGGTCAAAGATATGGGCATGAAAAACCTTGATGTTCGAGTTAAAGGGCCAGGGCCAGGACGTGAGTCAGCCGTGCGTGCATTGAACGCTGCTGGGTTTAAAGTGCTCAGTATCGTTGATGTTACGCCGATTCCCCATAATGGCTGTCGTCCTCCCAAGAAACGTCGAGTGTAAGTAAGGAGTCAATTATGGCAAGGTATTTAGGCCCTACATGTAAGCTCAGTCGCCGTGAAGGCACGGATTTATTTCTTAAATCGACAGCTCGGCCACTGGCGTCCAAATGTAATGCTGAACGTCCCCCTGGGCAACACGGCGGACGGCGTATGCGCCTGTCTGACTACGGTGCCCAGTTGCGGGAAAAACAAAAATTACGCCGTATGTACGGTGTTTTAGAGCGTCAGTTCCGCAATTATTACAAGGCGGCCGCCCAACGCAAAGGCTCAACCGGCGAAAACTTATTGCGATTGCTGGAATGTCGACTCGATAATGTAGTGTATCGCATGGGATTTGGCAGCACTCGTGCCGAGGCGCGTCAACTGGTCAGCCATCGTGCGGTATTGGTCAATGATAAGGTGGTTAATATTGCGTCTTATCAAGTGAAACCGGATGATGTGATTTCTATTCGTGAAAAATCACGTAATCAAATTCGTATCCAGAGTGCGTTGCAGCTTGCACAAAGTGCCGGTTTCGCCGATTGGGTCGAAGTCGATACTAAAAAAATGGCGGGTACGTTCAAGCGTGCACCGGATCGATCCGATCTGTC